>JAZQMJ010000108.1:0-2173 GCA_045543435.1 Mailhella sp. | reverse complement strand
TTGGCCTCCGACTTATGATGTACCCCTACCTCTGCCTGCCCGTGGGCGGTGCGCTCATGGCCCTCAGCGTCATTTCCGACATGCTCCAGGACCGCTTCCCCACCGAAGCCGGCTCCAACGCCAGCATCGCCACCACTGTTATGGAAGATATGGGCGAGATAGCCGCCCAGACGGAGAACGCCGCCGAAGTGTTCGACCCTCTCAGCAATCCCAAGAAAGATGACGAATAAGGGGTGAACGCATGATAGCTCTTATCTTTTCCGTCTTCCTCATCACGCTGTTCCTCGGCTTCCCCGTGGCCATATGCCTCGCCCTCACGGCTACGGCTGGCCTCATCTTCCACGACCTGCCCCTCATCGTGGTGGTCCAGCGCATGTTCCAGGGCTTCAACTCCTTCTCTCTGCTGGCCGTGCCCTTCTTCGTGCTGGCCGGTGAGCTCATGAACAAGTGCGGCATCACCCAGCGCCTCATCGACTTTTCCTACATGCTCGTGGGCCGCATCCCCGGCGGCCTCGCCCACGCCAACATCGCGGCCTCCATGTTCTTCGGCGGCATCAGCGGTTCCGCCGTGGCCGACACCGCCGCCATCGGCTCCATCATGGTGCCCGGCATGGTGAAGAACGGCTACCACCCCGGCTTCAGCGCCGCCGTCACTGCCGCTTCCTCCACCATGGGCCCCATCATCCCGCCGTCCATCCTCATGGTCATCATGGGCGTCACCACGGGCATGTCCATCGGCGGCCTGTTCATGGCCGGCCTCGTGCCCGGCCTCATGCTCGGCCTCGGCATGATGGCCTACAGCTACATCGTCGCCATCCGCGACAACTACCCCAAGGACCCGAACCCGCTCACCCTGCGCCGCGTGCTCCGCGAGCTGTATAACGCCGGCCCGGCCCTCTTGGCCCCCGCCATCATCATGGGCGGCATCATGTTCGGCATCTTCACGCCTACCGAAGCCGCCGCCGTGGCCGTGCTCTACGCGCTTTTCCTCGGCTTCTGCTACCGCGCCCTCACCCTGAAGGCCCTGTACGAGGTCTTCGCCTCCAGCGTGCTCACCACCGCCGTGCTCCTGCTCATCATCGGCACGGCCAACGCCTTCGCCTGGCTCCTCGCCTCCGAGCAGATACCTAACCAGCTCGCGGCCATGATCCAGTCTATCACCACGAACAAGCTCGCCATCCTGCTCATGCTGAACGCGCTCCTGCTCTTCGTGGGCATGTTCCTCGAAGGCGGCGCGGCCATCATCATCCTTGCCCCCACGCTGCTCAACGTGGCCACCTCCGTGGGCATCGAGCCCCTGCACTTCGGCATGATCATGGTGCTGAACATGGCCATCGGCCTGCTCACGCCCCCGCTCGGCGTATGCCTCTTCGTCATCTGCGGCGTGACCAAGCTGGACCTCGGCTACGTCATCAAGTCCGTCATGCCCTTCGTCTGGGTGGAGATAGCCGTTCTCCTGCTCATCACCTATGTGCCGCCGCTCTGCCTCACCATCCCCCGCCTGCTCGGCTACATCTAAGGAGTACGGCATGAACAGGAAACTCAGCTCCTACGTCACGTCCCAGCGCTTCAGCGTCATCCGCGACATGGTGGCCCGCGCCAAGGCCTACGACAACGTCATCTCCCTGAGCATCGGCGAGCCGGATTTCGACACCCCGGCCTTCGTCTGCGAAGCCGCCATGAAGGACACGCTCAAGGGCTACACCCACTACGCCGCCTCCAACGGCGACCCTGAGCTCCGCGCCGCCCTGCTCAAGGACATCTGCGCCAAGACGGGCCTGCCCTGCGAAGGGAAGAACCTGCTCGTCACCACCGGCGCCATGCACGGCCTGCTCGCCGTGATGCGCACCCTGCTCGAAGCCGGGGACGAAGTGCTCTGCCCGGCCCCCTGCTTCTCCGACTACGCCGGCCACTGCGGCCTCGCGGGCGGCAGGCTGGTGCAGGTGCCCACGAAGATAGAGGAGGGCTTCCAGCCCACGCGCGCCGCTCTCGAGGCCTGCCTCAGCGAAAAGAGCCGCGTGCTCCTCATCAATTCGCCCTGCAATCCTTCCGGCGTGGTGCTTTCGCCTGAAACGCTGGACATGCTGGCGGACTTCGCCAAGGCGCACGACCTCGTGGTGGTCTCCGACGAAGTGTACGATTCCATCACCTTCGGCCGCAAAGCCGAGAGCAT
>JAZQMJ010000107.1:0-7423 GCA_045543435.1 Mailhella sp. | reverse complement strand
CATCTTTCAACTCCTTGGCCCACAGAACCACATGGCTACGTTCCGACTTTGTTCACTCTGGTATGGCTCCTGCAGAACGTGTTCAGCTATATCTTCCTCGTCATCGTCATCCTCTTCCATCAGGACATCCGGCAGGCGCTGTCCAACATGAATTTCCGCATGCTGTTCCGGCGCAAGAAGGATGACCGCTCCGAGCTCATCAAGACCCTGAGCAGTACGGCCTTCTGGCTGGCCTCCCGCCGCATCGGCGCCATCATCGTCATCGCCCGCAGTGTTGAACTTGGCGATATCCTTGAAAAAGGCGTGAAGATAGACGCCGCCGTCACTCAGGATCTGCTGACCACCATATTTTTCCCCAACACGGCCCTGCACGACGGCGCCGTCATCATCGGAGGCGACCGCATCGTCGCGGCCGGCTGCGTCCTGCCTCTGGCCAACCTCGCCCGCCAGCACTTCGGCACCCGCCACCGCGCGGCCATCGGCATCACCGAAGTGAGCGACGCCATCTCCATCGCGGTATCGGAAGAACGCGGAGAAGTGACCCTAGCCCAGGACGGCCACCTCTCCAATCCCCTGACCCAAGAACGCCTGGAACGGATCCTGACCAATGCGCTCAGCCAGTAATGCCCGCTGGCAGACCGTCTTTTCGGCTCTGCTCTCCCTCGTCATAGCCACGGGGCTCTGGTATCTCGTGGTCGGACGCGATCATGTGGAAACGCAGGTGGAACTGCGTGTGGAATACCGCGGCCTCCCCAGCGGACTCGTCGTGGGCGACGGCCTCATCAACCAGCTCTCCGTCCGCCTGCGCGGTTCTGCCGAACTGCTCCGCAACCTGCACTCCCGCGACCTCACCTATACCGTGGACCTTTCCGGCGTACAGCGCGGCGCCAACGCCCTCCCGCTCTCGGTGGGCAACATACCCGACCTGAAGCCCTTCGAGATCATGGAAGTCATGCCCAGCCGCCTCGTGATAGAGGCGGACGCGCTCACCGAAAGGGTGGTCCCGCTCGCGCCGAGGACCATGCCCCTCCCCCATGACTCTCCCTATGTCATGTCCAGCATCATACTCGAGCCTTCCTTCGTGACCATCAAGGGCCCGGAAATGAAGGTGAACACACTGGAGCGTCTGCTCGTCATCTACGACCCGAACAAGAACGCCAGCGAAGGCCAGCATCAGGCCAACGTGGCCATCAGCACGCCGCCGCAGATAGAAGTGACGCCTCCCGTCACCTCCCTGCGCTATACTCTGGACCTGAAGACCCAGAACGTCACCCTCAGCCGCAAGCTCCAGATAGGCGGCGACGCCGCTGACTATGATGTCGCCCCCGGCAAAGTGGACGTAGAGCTTTCCATCCCCGAAAGCCTCGTGAACGATACCGACTATCTCGATGCCGTGCGCATCGTCGTCCGCCCGCCCGTCGAGCTCCAGCCCGGAGCTTCCGCGGAACTGACGCCTCTTGTCATGCTTCCCTCGGGCGCAAGGCTCGGCAAGATGGACCCCGCCACCGTGCTGGTCACCCGCAGGAACGCTCCCGTTCCCGAGACGCCCGTCTGGGCGCCTGCGGAATCGCCCTTCGCCATGCCCGCCAACATGTTCGGCATGGGCCTTTCCGAACGCCGCGTCACCCGCGACTTCTCTCTGGACGACATCGAACTCCCCGCGGCCTCCATCCCGCAGGCCGACGACCTCAAGGTCCAGCCCGTCATCCCCAGCGAGGCCGGCAAGGACAGGGCCAGCGCCGGACGCCCGGCCCCCAGCGGCGTGAACGATGCCGTGAGCAGTCTGCCCTCCGTAGCGGCGCCCGCACTGCCGGCGGCACCCGTCATAAACGATATCACCCAGCCTCTTCCCTCTCAGGACAGCAAACCCAAAGGAACGAACTGATATGTCTGAACGCCTTTTCGGAACCGACGGTCTGCGCGGCCGCGTCAATACCTATCCCCTCACCGCTGAGATGGCTCTTCGCCTCGGCCTCGCCGCCGGCACTGTCTTCCGCTCCGAGGAATGCCGCCGCAAGGTCATCATCGGCAAGGACACCCGTCTCTCCGGCTACATGTTCGAATCCGCCCTCACCGCCGGCCTCTGCGCCGCCGGCATGGACGTCTATCAGGTCGGCCCCCTGCCCACTCCGGCCATCGCCTTCCTCACCCGCAACATGCGGGCCGACTTCGGCGTGGTCATCTCCGCCTCCCACAACCCCTATCACGACAACGGCATCAAGTTCTTCGACCGCGAAGGCTTCAAACTGCCCGACGAGATAGAGAACCGCATGGCCGAGCTCATCCTCGACAAGGATCATCAGTGGGACTACCCCGCCTCCAACCAGATAGGCCGCGCCAAGCGCATCGTGGACGCCCCCGGCCGCTACATCGTGTACCTGAAGAACAGCTTCCCCCAGCAGCTCACGCTGGAGGGCCTGCGCGTGGTCATCGACTGCGCCAACGGCGCCAACTACAAGATCGCGCCTCTGGCTCTTGAAGAGCTGGGCGCTGAAGTGTTCCGCCTCGGCACCGATCCCAACGGCCTGAACATCAACTACCAGTGCGGCTCCCTGCACCCCGAAGCCCTTCAGGCCAAGGTGCGCGAAGTGCGCGCCGACATCGGCCTTGCCCTCGACGGCGATGCCGACCGCCTGCTCGTGGTGGACGAAAAGGGCCGCCTCATCGACGGCGACCAGATCATGGCCATCTGCGCCGACGACCTCATGAAGAAGGGCCAGCTCAGCAATAATACGCTCGTCGGAACTGTGATGAGCAATATCGCCCTCGAAATATTCATGAAGGAACGCGGCGGCACCCTCCTGCGCTCCAAGGTGGGCGACCGCTACGTCATCGAAGCCATGCGCCAGCACAACGCCAATTTCGGCGGCGAGCAGTCCGGCCATCTCATCTTCCGCGACTACGGCACCACCGGCGACGGCCTCCTCGCCGCCCTGCAGATACTGCGCATCATGCGCGAGACCGGAAAGCCGCTCTCCGAACTCGCCAAGTGCCTCAAGCCCTTCCCCCAGGTCCTGCTCAACGTGAAAGTCACCCGCAAGACTCCCTTCGAGGAATGCGAGAAGCTCATGCAGGCCCAGAAGGACGTGGAAGCCCAGCTCGCCGGCAAGGGCCGCGTGCTCCTGCGCTACTCGGGCACCGAAAACCTCTGCCGCATCATGGTGGAAGGCGAGAACGAAGACCTCGTGCGCCGCTCTGCCGAACTTCTGGCCGAAGTGGCCGACCTCGAACTGCGCTGATCCCATCGGCCACTCGCTGACACCTAGGACGACGGACTCCTCATGGCTCTCGAAATACGCCAGCAGCTGAAACTTACCCAGCAGCTCCACATGACGCCTATGCTGAAGCAGGCCATATCCCTGCTTCTCTTCTCGCGTCAGGAGCTGGTGGAAGCTGTCCAGCGCGAACTGCTGGAGAACCCCTTCCTCGAAGAACGCGAGGAAGAGGTCCAGCCGGAAGCCGAGGAAGTGCGCCGCCCGAAGGAACAGGATATCCCCTGGTCGCAGGAAGAGGTCACCCGCACTGCGGAATGGGAAGAATACATGGGCGAATTTTCCAGCCAGTCCCGCACGGCTCAGGAATATGAAGCTCCGGATGGAGACATGACGCCCCTGGAAGCCATGCACTCCACCGAACCGGACCTGCAGGCCCACCTCATGGCCCAGCTCCTGCTCTCCCCGCTCACGGAAAAGCAGATACGCATCGGCGAATGCATCATCGGCAATCTCGACGAGACAGGCTATCTCATCGCATCGGACGAGGAGATAGCCCAGCTCGCCGAGGTCTCCGCCGAGGAAGTGCCGCCCGTGCTCGACGCTGTGCAGAACTTCGACCCGGTCGGCGTCGCCGCGCGCACGCTTTCGGAGTGCCTGCTCATACAGCTCCGCGCCGAGAAGTACGACCGCGACCCCATACTGACCAGCCTTGTGCGCGACCACCTTGAAGACCTCGAAAAACAGCGCTTCAAGCCGCTCCTGCGCCAGTTCCGCATCGACCTCGACACGCTGAAGGAATATATCTGCATCATCCAGGGGCTCGAGCCGCGCCCCGGCGGCAGTCTCGGCTCTGCGCAGACCTGCTACGTCAGCCCCGATATCTTCGTGCGCAAGGTGAACGGGGAATTCGTTATCCTCATGAATGACGACGAACTGCCCCAGCTCCAGCTCTCCCCTATGGCCAAGGAACTGTCGCACGCCTGCGAGCTCCGCAGCTCCTCGGAAAAAGACTACATGTGCGACCGGCTGAACTCCGCGAAGTGGATGATACGCAGTCTGGAGGAACGCCAGCGCACCCTGTACCAGGTCATGGCCAGCATCGTGAAGCATCAGCGGGACTTCTTCGAGCATGGCGTGTACCGGCTCAAGCCGCTGGTCCTTAAAGATATAGCCGAAGACATCGGCAGAAGCGAATCCAGCATCAGCCGCATCACTACCAATAAATATGCAGGCACTCCGCACGGCATCTTCGAGCTGAAGTACTTCTTCAACAGCGGCCTCAGCTCCAGCGACGGCTCACAGGTAGGCTCGGAAAGCGTGAAGGCCCGCATACGCTCCTTCATCGACGCGGAAGACTCTGCGCATCCTCTGTCGGACGAAGAACTGAGTTCCCGCCTTGCCGAAGCCCTCGGCATCAAGGTGGCCCGCCGCACCGTTGCAAAGTACCGGGAAGAACTGGGCATCCCCTCCTCGTCGAAGCGAAAAAAGCACCTTTAGGCCCCCAAAGCTCCTTCTAACCTCCAAAAAATTTCCAAATTTGTCAGCGCCGGACGAAGAATCTTACAAAATCTTTCGTTCGGCGCACTTTTTTGCGCTCTTGTCGACAACTTATAACACCTTGAAATATAAATAGGTGTATCAATTTCTAAAGCATTTTTTACAAAAACGTATCCACTTTTGCCGTTTTGCAGGATTGCGCAGTAGCAGAACTTCCTATAGTATGCCTTCCACATATTTAACACTAACGTGTGTTTCTGCTAACTGGAGGATTCT
Source organism: Mailhella sp. (assembly GCA_045543435.1). GTDB lineage: Bacteria > Desulfobacterota > Desulfovibrionia > Desulfovibrionales > Desulfovibrionaceae > Mailhella. Next base: position 2,435 of record JAZQMJ010000107.1, on the reverse strand, counting down.
TATGAAACTTTCCCGCATTTTCGCCACCGTCGCCATGGCCGCTATGGCCCTCGGCCTCGCCGCTCCCGCTATGGCCGCTGAGCCTGTCAAGATCGGCGTGTACCTGCCCCTCACCGGCCAGAACGCCTTCGGCGGCCAGCTCGAACTCAACGGCGTGAAGCTCGCCCAGCAGGCCAAGCCCACCGTTCTCGGCCGCACCGTCGAGCTCGTGGTCGTGGACAACAAGTCCGACAAGGTCGAAGCCGCCAACGCCGTTAAGCGTCTCATCGAACGCGACAACGTCTGCGCCTACATCGGCACCTACGGCTCCTCTCTCGCCATGGCTGGCGGCGAAGTCGGCGAAAAGGCCGGCGTCCCCGGCGTGGGCACCTCCTGCACCAACCCCCTCGTGACCCAGGGCAAGAAGTACTACTTCCGCTCCTGCTTCATCGACCCTTATCAGGGCGCTGCTGCCGCCACCTACGCCTTCAAGAACCTCGGCATGAAGAAGGCCGCCATCCTCATGGACGTGGCCAACGACTACTCCGTGGGCCTCTGCGCTTTCTTCAAGCGCTCCTATAAGAAGCTCGGCGGCGAAATCGTTGCCGACCTCAAGTACAGCTCCGGCGACCAGGACTTCACCGCTCAGCTCACCGAAATCATCACCAAGAAGCCCGACGTGGTCTGGATGCCCGCCTACTTCGCTGAAGGCGCCATCATCATGAAGCAGGCCCGTGAACTCGGCGGCACCTTCACCATGATGGGTGCTGACGCCATGGACAACCCCGACACCCTGAAGATCGGCGGCAAGGCTGTGGAAGGCTTCCTCCACACCACCTTCCCCTATGACGTGGCCATGCCCAACATGAGCGACGCCGCCAAGGCCTTCACCGCTGAATGGCAGAAGGCTTTCCCCGGCCAGGATCCCAACGTGAACTCCGCCCTCGGCTACGTGACCTACATGCTCATCATGGACGCTATCGAACGTGCCGGCTCCGACGATCCTGAAGCCATCACCAAGGCTCTCGCCGAAACCAAGGACTTCGCTACTCCCCTTGGCGCCCTCTCCATCAACGCCACCCACGACGCCGAACTGCCCGTGGGCATCATCCAGTACAAGGACGGCAAGCGCGCCTACATCGGCGAAGCTGTCGCTGAATAAGTTTCTCTAGCTTAGAAACTGCCGGAGGGGCCTGCCCCCTCCGGCCCTGTTTAAGAAGGTCCCGCTTTTGGCGGGCCCGTCAGCCCGGTTATGCATCTCGGAGCAGGCCGGAAAGGGTTCCTTCATGACTCTGGAATTGTTTCTCCAGCACTTTTTCAATGCCCTCACCCTGGGTTCGCTGTACGGCCTCATCGCCATCGGCTACACCATGGTGTACGGCATCCTGCGCCTCATCAACTTCGCCCATGGCGATATCCTGATGCTGGGCGCTTATTTCGTCTTCTACGGCACCACGCTGTTCTGTCTTCCCTGGCCTATCGCCGTGGTGGTGGCCATCATCGGTTCCGCTGTCCTCGGCGTGCTGATGGACAAGATCGCCTACCGCCCCCTGCGTGACGCCCCCCGAATCTCGGCACTCATCAGCGCCATCGCTGTTTCTTTCTTCCTCGAAAGCCTTGCCGTCGTGGTCTTCACCGGCCTGCCCCGCCCCGTGCATCAGCCTGAATGGCTGGTGAGCATCATCACCATCGGCGGTGCCCGCCTCATGCCGCTCACCCTGCTGGTGCCCGGCGTCACCGCCATCCTCGTGGCCGGCCTGCTGTACATCGTGTACCACACCAAGCCCGGCCTCGCCATGCAGGCTATCTCCAAGGATATCGAGACCACCCGCATGCTCGGCGTGCCTGTGGACAAGATCATCGCCCTCACCTTTGCCATCGGCTCCGCTCTTGCCGCCGCTTCCGGCATCATGTGGGCCCTGCGCTACCCGCAGATCCACCCCTACATGGGCGTGTTCCCCGGCTTCAAGGCCTTCATCGCCGCTGTTTTCGGCGGCATCGGCTCCATCCAGGGCGCCGTTATCGGCGGCCTCCTGCTGGGCTTCATCGAAATCATGACCGTGGCCTTCTTCCCCGACCTCTCCGGCTATCGTGACGCCTTCGCCTTCATCCTGCTGGTCGTCGTCCTGCTGGTGAAGCCCACCGGCCTGTTCGGCGAAAAACTGAAGGAGAAGATCTGATGTCTGAAGTCAAGAACACTCAGATGCGCGACCGCCTGCTCACCTGCGGCGTCATCGCCCTGCTCTTCGTCTTCCTCTGGTGGGCCTGCGGCGACATGAACCGCGACCTCGGCCTCGGCCTGCCCCGTGCCTGGCGCAGCCTGAACGGCTACGAGCTCCAGATCCTGAACCTCGTGGCAGTGTACGGCACCCTCGCCATCTCGCTGAACATCATCTACGGCTTCACCGGCATGTTCTCGCTGGGCCACGCCGGCTTCATGGCCATCGGCGCCTATG
>JAZQMJ010000106.1:0-3923 GCA_045543435.1 Mailhella sp. | reverse complement strand
CTGGCCCTGCTTTCCCGTCACGACGGGCAAAGCTCGAATTTCTGCCCCATGGCCATCCTTGATGCGGGGCATTTTTCCCTGGAAGAAGAAATGATGCGCCGTTTCGCTCTTCAGCTCGATCGGGAGCTTGCGGACGTGACGGTGACTTTTTTGCCGGGCCGGGATCCTTTCCAGCCCTTGACCTTTCTTTCTGAAGTACCGGAGGTACTGTCGTGAGCCTCTATCTCGAACAGATCCGCCAGCTGGTGGCTCTCCAGCACGTTGACGACGGCATCCATGCCGTGCATGCCGAACTCGAAGCCGCTCCCAAGGAAGTGGAAGCCCTCGAAAAGCGTTTCGCCGCTCAGGACTCCCAGCGCAACTGGGTCCTCGAAAAGATCCAGCATCTGCAGGAACAGCAGAAGCGCCTTGATGCCGACATCGAAGACGGCGAATCCCGTCTCTCCCGCAGCAAGGACAAGCTCATGCAGGTGGAGAACGAGCGCGAATACCAGGCCATGATCCACGAAATGGACAACATGGAACTTCGCAGCCAGACCAACGAAGAAGAGCGCATCGCCCTTCAGGACGAACTCTCCCGCCAGCAGGAAAACCTCAGCAATGTGGAAGAACTCTGGAACGAGCTCAAGGTCGAACTGGAACGCCAGCAGGAAAACCTGGAATTCCGCCTCAACCTCTCCCGCGAACGCCTCGAAGAACTCGAAGCCAAGCGCGCTGAAGTGGGCAAGGACATCCCCGCTCCCGTCCTCGGCCGCTACGAATTCATCCGCAACCGCCTGCGCCACCCCGTCATCGTGCCCGTGGAAGAAGGCGTCTGCTCCGGCTGCCACATCGCCATTCCTCCGCAGGTCTTCATCGACCTCCAGCGCGGCAACCACATCATGAGCTGCCCCAACTGCCAGCGTCTCATGTACTGGGGCAACCACTTCCAGGATCCCGAGGCCGCCAAGCCCGCCGCCGCTGCCCCCAAGATGGAATTCTTTGAAGACACCTTCAACAAGTAATATATTCTGGAGTTGGGCGGGCTGTCGCTGCGGACCGCAAGGTCCGGGGAGGAAAGTCCGGGCTTCACAGGGCAGGATGCTGGCTAACAGCCAGAGCGGGCGACCGCTGGAAAGCGCAACAGAAAGCAGACCGCCGTCCTTCGGGGCGGTAAGGGTGAAACGGTGAGGTAAGAGCTCACCGGCTGGCGTGGCGACACGTCAGGCCAGGCAAGCCCCATCCGAAGCAAGACCAAATAGGGAAACCGGCCGGCCCGGCTCATGGTTTCCGGGTAGGTTGCTTGAAGGTACGGGTAACCGTGCCTCTAGAGGAATGACAGCCGCTGTTCTTCGAAACAGTACAAAACCCGGCTTATAGTCCGACTCCTTTATTCAGGGAGGGAGCGAAAGTTCCCTCCCTTTTTTACTAGCGCCGAACGGCGGAAAACATTTCTGGAGGCTGTATGCAGAACGAATGCTGGGGCATCATCCTTGCCGCCGGGCAGGGAAGGCGCATGGCGGAAGCCACGGGCGGCGAAGCCAAGCAGTTCCTTCGCTGGAAGAACGCACCTCTCTGGTGGCATTCGGCTCAGGCTATGGCCGCCTCTCCCGCCGTACACGGCCTTGTTTTCGTCTTCCCTGCCGACAAGAAGGCAGAGGCTGAAGCCGAGCTGAAAAAATTAGACAAGACTAACAGTCTTGGCGTACGCATCGCCGTGGCCGAAGGCGGCGCCCGCAGGCAGGATTCCGTGCGCCACGGGCTCGAAGCCCTGCCCCCGGAATGCTCCAGCGTGCTCGTACACGACAGCGCCCGCCCCTTCCTGAGCACGGCGCTCGTCACCCGCCTTGCCCACGCTCTCGACGAAAATCCCGGCGTATGCGGCGTCATCCCCGGTCTTCCCGTCACTGACACCATAAAGGAAGTCGATGATGACGGCATCGTGGTCGATACCCCGGTACGCGCCCGGCTCCGCGCCGTGCAGACCCCTCAGGCCTTCCCGCTGGAAGAACTGCGCATGGCTCATGCACAGGCCGAAGCCGACGGCTGGGACGTCACCGACGACGCCTCCCTCATGGAACGCAGTGAACTTCCCGTGCTCGTCATCGAAGGCGACGCCGACAATATCAAGATCACCAATCCGCAGGATCTCGCCATGCTCACGGAAAACAAGCCCCTTCTCCCCTGCTGCGGCTACGGCTACGACGTTCACGCCTACGGCGGCAACCGCCCCCTCATGCTCGGCGGCGTGGAGATAGGCGGAGACTTCCGCGTGAGCGCCCACTCCGACGGCGACGTACTCCTGCACGCCCTCATGGACGCCATTCTCGGCTGTCTCGCCGCTGGCGACATAGGCCATCTTTTCCCCGACAACGATCCGAAGTTCGACGGCATCTCCTCTGTCGTCCTCCTCGACCATGTGATGAGCATGGCCGCCGAAGCCGGGCTTCGCATCTGCCACGTCGACCTCACTGTCATCGCCCAGAAGCCCAAGCTCGCGCCCCATGCCGACGCCATACGCCGCAACGTGGCGCGCCTGCTCGACCTCCCTCTCGAACACGTCGCTTTCAAAGCCACCACTGAAGAGAAGCTCGGCTTCACCGGCGAACTCAAGGGCCTCAAGGCCGTCGCTCTCGTGAGCGCAGTGCGATAAGGAGAAGGGGATACTGATGCTCTACGACGCTGCAATCATCGGTGCCGGCCCTGCCGGTCTGCTTTGCGCCCGCAATGCGGCACGGCGCGGCCTGAGCGTGGCCCTCATCGACAGCCATGAGGAGCCGGGCGTCAAGCTCGCCATCGCGGGCGGCGGCAAAGGCAATATCACCAACCGCATACTGACGGAGACCCGCTACGTCGGCGAAGATACCAGCATACTGCGCTCCGCCCTCAAAACATTCTCCTGCGACGATGCCCTCGAGCTCATGCGCGAGCTGGGCCTGCCTTGGGAAGAACGCGACTTCGGCCAGATCTTCGGCCTCAAGTCTGCCTCCATCATGGCGGAACGCCTTGCCATACAGTGCGACGATGCAGGCGTGGATTTCTTCCTCGGGCACACGGCAAAGAATATCGCCTGCCCCGAAGCAGAAGGCACGGAGTCCGGCCCGGCTTTCGGCAAGAACGGCCCGCAGAAGCACTTCATGCTGTTCGCCGGGCAGGAAAAGGTGACCGCCCGCCAGCTCGTCATTGCGGCTGGCTCCCCGGCCTGCCCTCAGCTCGGCGCCAACGACCAGCTCACGCGCCTTGCCGCCTCCTGGGGACACGATATCATCCCCTTCCGTCCTGTTCTCGTTCCGCTGGTCATGCCGGATAACTGGCCTCTCTCCGGGCTCGAAGGCATCAGCCTGAACGTCCGCCTCGGCTTGAAAGACAGCTCCGGCCTCAGCTGGCCCGACCCGGAAGGCATACGCTCCCTGCTCTTCACGCATCGCGGCGTGAGCGGCCCGGCCGTCCTCGTGGCCTCCTGCTGGTGGAAGCCCGGCATGGAGCTGGTCATCGACTTCCTGCCCGAGCTTCCCATGCTGGAACTGCTCAACGAGAAGGAAAGCGGCAAGCTCATCGTGCGCAATCTGCTGGCCCGCCGCCTGCCTGCCCGCCTCGCCGACGCCCTCTGCCCGGAAGACCTCGCCCGCCGCAAGGTGGCTGAACTCGGCAAGAAGGATCGCCTGCGCCTTGCAGACATCGTCCACCGCTTCACTGTCCTGCCCGCAGGGACGGAAGGCCTGCGCCGTGCCGAAGCCGCGGCAGGAGGCGTCGCCCTTTCCGGCCTCACCCGCAGGCTCGAAAGCCGCCACATCCCCGGCCTCTTCTTCTGCGGCGAGATCGTCGATATCGCCGGCCTCCCCGGCGGCTACAATTTCCACTGGGCCTTCGCCAGCGGCGCTATGGTAGCTAAAGGATTGAAGAAGGGAGAGGAGTAGTTTTGTGGGAAGGGGGGAGAAGGAACT
>JAZQMJ010000105.1:0-3370 GCA_045543435.1 Mailhella sp. | reverse complement strand
CATGGCTACGATCCGACTTGGATAAGGAAGGGCGCGCTGTTCATGAGGCGTATGTTCCCTGAACTCCATAATCATGAGGCCGACGCAGCCGAACGCAGTTCGGAACGTCGGCCTCATAACTATGGGGGTGTGGGGGAGATTATCTCCCCCAGAAAATCAATTCTCGTAGAAGGAGCGCAGGGTCTGGCTTCTCACGGGGTGGCGGAGCTTGCGCAGGGCCTTGGCTTCGATCTGGCGTATGCGTTCACGGGTAACGTTGAACAGCTTGCCCACTTCTTCGAGGGTATGGTCGGACTTTTCGCCGATGCCGAAGCGCTTGCGGAGCACCTGTTCCTCACGGGGGGTGAGGTCGGCCAGAACGGAGGCGATCTGTTCGGAAAGCTTGGTGTTCACCACTTCTTCAGCGGGGGCCACGGCCTTCTTGTCCTCGATGAAATCGCCGAGGCTGGAATCTTCTTCGTCGCCGATGGGCGTTTCGAGGGAGATGGGCTCCTTGGCTATCTTGAGCACCTTCTTCACCTTGTCCACAGGGTAGTCCATGCGGTCGGCGATCTCTTCGGGCGTAGGATCGCGGCCGAGCTCCTGCACCAGGTAGCGGGAGGTGCGGATGAGCTTGTTGATGGTCTCGATCATATGCACGGGGATACGGATGGTGCGGGCCTGGTCCGCGATGGCGCGGGTGATGGCCTGGCGTATCCACCAGGTGGCGTAGGTGGAGAACTTGTAGCCGCGCTGGTACTCGAACTTGTCCACGGCCTTCATGAGGCCGATGTTGCCTTCCTGGATGAGGTCGAGGAACTGCAGGCCGCGGTTGGTGTACTTCTTGGCGATGGACACCACGAGGCGCAGGTTGGAGCGGATGAGTTCCTGCTTGGCGCGCATGGAGGCCACCATGCCGCGGCGGATTCGCCACAGCACTTCTTCGAGGTCTTCCACGTCGTGGCAGCACTTTTCGCGCAGGCGCTGGAGGCTCTCGATCTTGCCGATGATGAGTTCCTTGTAGGAGAACATCTTGTCCACGCTCATGTCGAGCTCGTTGGCGATGTCCTGCATGGAACGGGAGCGGCTGTCGAGGGCTTCGAAGAGCTCCACGAGCTGCTCCTGCGTCTTGCCGGCGGTGGCGCAGTAGGCGTCGAGTTCGCGCTGGTAGTTCTTCATCTGGCGAACGTAGTCCTCAACGGTCTCCACGATGCGGTCGATGAGGGTCTTTTCCAGCTTGATCTCGCGCAGGCGTTCGACCACCTCTTCCTTGTACTGCAGTATTTCCTTCTGGGTGCCGGCCACGCGGCGTTCCAGGGTGCAGCAGGCGTCGAGCTTCTGATAGACCTTGCACTTCTTCTTGTAGATGACCTTGATCTCGTCGAGGAGCAGGATGACGCGCTGGCGCTGGTTCATCTCGTCTTCGGTGGGGTCGTCTTCTTCGATGGTCTTGACCACATCCTTGAGCTTGATGCGGTTCTGGCGCAGGTCTTCGCCCACGTTGATGAGTTCTTCCACGGCCACAGGCACTTCCACGAGGGCGTAGAGCACGTCCTGTTCGCCGTTTTCTATCTTCTTGGCGATGACTACTTCGCCGTCGCGGTCGAGCAGGGGCACCGCGCCCATCTCGCGCAGGTACATGCGCACAGGGTCGGTGTTGCGGGCCGCGAAGTCGCCGGAGTCTTCAGAGCTGAGGTCGAGAGGGAATTCCAGAGAGTCGTCGTCGGAGCCGTCGAAGACCATGTCCATGGGCTCGTTCTCGGCATCGGCGTGATTCACGGCAATGGACTTGCCTTCCTTTTCGGAATCCACGATGGCGATATCGAGCTGGTCGAACAGCGCGATGATCTCTTCGAAGTTTTCGGGCGAGCTCATCTCAGCAGGAACAGACTTGCTGACTTCCTCGACCGTGAGGTAGCCCGCAGCCTTGCCCTTTGCGATAAGAGCCTTCACCTGCTGGATGTCTTTAAGATTGGTCACTATGCCTCCCTCGCGCTTCATCAAGCGCGCGCATATATTCCCGCTGAGTTTCCTCATCCGCCGTGCCCTGCCTGAGGGCTTCTACCACGGATGCCATATGTGCTGTCTTCTGCAACTGTTCCAGCATATGCCGGATGGCGTTAAGTTCGCCTTCTTCATTGTCGAGCGGCGGGGCGTCTGTGCCCCGGCATCGAATCCAAAATTTTCTTTCGCCCGGTTCGAGCAGTTCGAAAGCCTCTTCCGAACAGGTCTGCGCTATCTTGTCCCAGAGCTTGAAGGCCCACGGGGCGGCTAAGTAGAGGTCGGCGCCGGCGGCCTGGAGTTCAGGCAGGCAGTGCGGATAGCGCACGGCGAAGGTCATGATCTCGCGGTCGCGGCTTATGCCCTTGGGCATGGCCGGGGCGGCGTTCCTCGCCGGAGCGGCAGACTGCCTGCGGTCCAGCACGCCGCCGCGCAGGTCGGCTTCCGAGAGGCCGAGGCCCGACGCGAGTTCCGAGGCGAAGCGCTGGAAAAGCTCCGGCATCTCCACCTGCGAGAGAAATTTCCTGGCCCAGTCCACAGCGTCGCGCGGGGCCATGCCGCGCAGTACCGAGATGCAGAAGGCGAGGCCGTCCTGCGCCTTGGCCCGCAGTTCCTCCACGGCTTCGGGGCCGTAGCTGCGGAGCATGCTGTCGATATCGTTGTCGCCCGGGAACAGCACCACCTTGCAGGAGAGGCCGCGGGTGAGCAGCATCTCGCAGGAGCGGAAGGCGGCCTTTCGGCCCGCGCCGTCGCCGTCGAACATGAGTTCGAGGTGCGAGCTGAAGCCGGAGAGGCGCTTTATCTGTTCCGGCGTGAGCGCCGTGCCCAGCACGCCCACGGCCTGGGTGTAGCCGTACTGGTGCAGGGTGATGACGTCCATGTAGCCTTCGGTGAGGATGATGTTCTTCTTCACCGCGATGGAAGGCCGTGCCTGGAAGAGGCCGAACAGGTGCTCGCCCTTCTTGTAGATGGGCGAATCGCTGCTGTTGATGTACTTGGCGTCGTCTTCCCCGGCCAGCGAGGGGATGATGCGCCCGCCGAAGGCCACGGCCTGCCCGGAAAGGTTCCGGATGGGGAACATGAGCCTGTTGCGGAAGCGGTCGAAGGTGCGGCCGGAACCGCTTTTCGACTGCAGGCCGCATTCCACGGCGGCGTTCAGGTCGAAGCCCGCACGGCGCAGGCTGTCCCCGAGGTCCTGCCACGAATCCATGCTCCAGCCGAGGCCGAACTTCTCCTGAAGCTCGGGCGTGATGCCGCGCTCTTCGATGTATTCGCGGCATACCTTGGCATGGGACGCGCTGAGATTGCTGTGGAAATGCGTGGCCGCGAGGCCGTGCATCTTGAGCATATCGCGCTTCTGCGAACGCTGCTGGCGGGCCTGCGGGTCGGG
>JAZQMJ010000104.1:0-6233 GCA_045543435.1 Mailhella sp. | reverse complement strand
AGGCTTATCCTCCCGACGAGAAGGAACTGCAGGCTCTGGGCCGCATGGGGGCCCTGTACCGCAAAGGACAGCCCCTGTACCGCGCGAAGGGCTGTGAGGAATGCATGCATACCGGCTATCGCGGCCGTATGGCCGTGTATGAGATCATGCCCATGAGCGAAGGCCTGAAGAAGCTGGTGGTGGAAAAGGCTGATGCCAATGTCCTGAAAGAACAGGCTCTGGCCGAAGGCATGTACTTCCTCAGGGACGACGGCATCCGCAAGGTGCTGGAAGGCCAGACTACGCTTGCGGAAGTCGTGAGGGTGACGGCAGGATGACGGCACGGGATGTCCATAGTGCGCATGCTCTGCGCCGCTGTTTCCAATGGCTGGGACTCGTCCTTTTCGCGGGCCTGGTCTTTCTGCTGAGCTTCGGTTCTCAGGTGGTGGAGCATCGCCTGCAGAAGGAGTTCCGTACGGCCATTGCCAGTCTTCCTGTGGCCGATCACGGGACGCCGGAGATAGGCCTGCTTCCTCCTCGCGTGACGCTGGACAGGCTCACGCTCCGCGGCCCGCATGGTCTGCTTGCATTGAAGGACATACGCCTCGACGTGAAGCCTCTGGATACTGCCGCAGTCATCCAGTGCCTTGTCGCAGGCGGGAGATTTGAAGCTGTCCTGCGTGCCGATGACTGGGGCAGGGGAGCATGGAATGTCAGCTGGAAGGCTGAGGATGCGGCGCTGAAGGAACTGCTCAGTTCGTGGGTCGTTCTGGAGAGTCCTGTCGCCCTGCTGGGCGGCCGCGTGAGCATGGAAGGCCGCTATGCCGTGCCCGGGCGTCGGGATATCGCCCGCCCGTGGATGGGCAATGGCCGGGTGCAGTGTACTCTTGCAGATGGGGCCGTACGCCATGGCCTGCCCGTGCTGACGAAGTCGGAACTCTCCGGCATGAGCGGCCGCATATCGGCGGACTGGAGCAGGAAGCGCGTCACCCTCCGGGAGGCCGCCCTGAGGCAGAAATATGTTTCGCTCGATGTGAGCGGCGGTATGAACCTCGTGCCGGGGAAGTGGAATCGTTCCGCTCTCCAGCTTGAGGCCACTGTGAAAGCAGAAGCCGGCCTCCTGAACGAGAAGCTCCTGCCTCAGCGTGTGACCCGGCAGGCAGGGGAAGGCCTGCGCATTCGCCTGACCGGAACGCCGGAAAAGCCGAAACTGGAATTTTAGACCGGGAAAAGGAAGTTTTCATGTCGAGAAGCGTACTTGTCCTTCTGTGGAGAACAGCGGAACTTCTGGCGGTGGACTGCGCCGCGGGCCAGTCTCGCCTGGTCGGTCATGTCGCCTGCGCTGGCCGGGATGCCCGGAGCGCGGCAGGAGAACTGCTGGATGCCGTGAAGTCTTCCGGGTACACAGTGCCGGAGGATGTGCGTCTGCTCGTCGGCGATGCGCTGTTCCGCAGCTGGAGCCTTCCCCTGCGTTCCCGGCGCAAGGCTTCCCAGTCTCTTGAACTCCTGCTCGATGGCGAATTCCCCTTCGAGAGCGAGGCGCTGGAACACAAGGTGTTTTTCTGCGGCAAGGATAAGGGCGGCCTGAGCGCTCTCTCTGTTTCTGTGGTCCGCCATAGTCTTGCCGAAAAGCTGGAAGCCTTGCGGGAGCTGGGAGTGCGCCCCGGGATGGTGACTGCGGAACCGCTTCCCGAGCTGATGGCGGCTCCCCTCGAAGCCCGCCGCGCATCTGTGCTTTTCGTGTCGCTCAAAGGGGCGCAGAGCTATGCCGCCGTGCTGGAGCAGGGCAGGCCTCAGAAGATAGTCAGTTTCGCCGCGTCCGGCGAGGCCTCGCGCCTTGCCGCCAATCTCCAGCTCCTGCGGGGGCATAAGGGGCAGAAGCTCCTGGTGCATGGCGGCGATGCGGAAACGAGGCAGGAGCTGGCCCGCGTGCTGGATCTCCCCCTCATCCCTTCGCCTTTCCACGCGGTTCTGGGAGTCGATGCGCAGGAAAACGGCTGGCGTGAAAGCGCCGAGGCCGTGCTCCGTATGCCCCAGCCGGGTACTATGGCGTGGATGCGCCGCCCCTTCGATATGCCGTTTTTCCAGAGCCGGGGAGCTGGGGGCGTTTCGCCTGCCTGTTCCCGCACGCTGGCAGTGGCGGCCTGCGGCCTTCTGCTCGCTTCCGGAGCGTGGATGGGTTCGATACTGGCGGAAGATATGGCCCTGCGCAAGGCGGCGGCCCGCTATGAGGCGGAAGCCCGTGCGGCGGCCGTGAAGGCCGTGCCTCAGCTCCGCAGGCAGATGACGCTTGGCCAGATGGAAAGCGCGCTTCGCGGCAGGCTGAAGGAAAGCTCCAGCGTGCAGGCGCAGTCCGGCGGCTGGGTCATGCCGCTCCTGCAGGCCGTCCACAGCGCAGTGCCGCAGGGCGGGCGCATACAGATAGACAGCCTGAGGGGCGATACGTCGCGCCAGGGCGGGCAGACGGCGGCGCTCAGCGGTACGGCGGCGGACTATCAGCTCGTGGATTCCTTCCGCGATGCGCTTGCGGCCATGCCGGGCGTGAGCGAGGTGCGCGTGGTGCAGGCCGTGAACCGCAGTGCAGGCAAGGGCGGCGCTTCTCCGAGTGTCGGTTTCGAACTTCAGCTTCTTCTTGAGGAGCAGGGACGATGAGTACGAAGGTACGGACCACTCTTCTGATGGGGCTTCTTGCAGTCCTCCTCGTGTTCTGGGGAGGCCAGACCCTTCTGGACCGGCGCGATGAAAGTGAGAAGCAGGCCCGGCAGATGGCGATACGGGCTTCCCGCATCACCGCGCTTGCCGATGAGCTGAACAAGGCTCCCCGCGCCGTTTCCCGCGCACAGCAGAACAGGACCCTTTTCGCGCTGGTGAACCATGAAGTGAAGCGGCTCGGCCTGGAGCGGCATCTCGAAGCGGTGCGCCCCGGCCAGCGGGAGAAGCAGGGCAAAACGGAGTCCCTGCTGGAATTCCGGCTGTCCGGCATGTATCTGCGCGGCGTTCTCGACTGGATACGCTCCGTGGAATCCATGCCCGGAGTGCGCGTCGTGCGCATGCACCTGAACCGCGGCGGCAAGGAACTCCTCGATCTGGATATGTCCATAGCCCGTACCGAGGAGACGAAATGAATTTGAGGAGCCGCCTGTCCTGCGTATGGTCCGGCCTTCTGCGGCAGTGCTTCTGCCGGAGGGGGGCGGTGGCCTGCGGGCCTGCCCGGAAGGATGACGGCGGCTTCACGCTTCTGGAAGTCATGGTGGCCCTGACCATTCTCGCGCTGGTAGGCCTTGCGGCCATACAGAGCAGCGGCAGGAACCTCATGGGCATGGCCGATACGGTCCGGCGCGACGCCATCCTCCGCGAGGGGCGGAACCGCTTCTATGAGATCATGTGCCAGGAGCTGATAAAGCCTGCCGACAGGCAGGAGATGGGCCACTGGGGCACGCTGGCTCCGGTGTTCCCGGATGTGGATTGGGCCATGCGCAAGGTCAGACTGCAGGAACTTCCCGGCCACAGGCTGGAATTCTGCATGAAGGATCGTTTTTCCAACGGTCAGGAACAGTGTATCGACTATGTTCTGCCGCACTGAACATTCTACGCCGAAGCCGGAACAGGGGTTCACGCTCGTTGAACTCCTGATAGCCATGGTCCTGACGGCGATCATAGGCACTGTACTTTTCAGTACCTATATCCTCATTTCCGACAGCGGCGTGAAAGGGCGTGAACTCGTGCAGTCGCGTGAGGCACCGCGTATTTTCTGGGGCATAGCCGAGACGGATGTTTCCGGCATGATACTTTCGAAGGAACTGCCCCTGCCTTCCCGCACCCCTATACTGCCTTCGGAGAAATGGCAGAAGGCTGTTGAGGAAAGCGTTGAGCCCGCAGAGGGCACATATCTGCTCACCTTTGCCACGACGTCGAGCCTCGAAGGCGGGCCTGAATTCGGGCTTTCCGGTCCCGTATGCGTGGAATATGTGGCGCGGCAGGGGCGGAGCGGCATGGCGCTGATACGCAGGGAACGCCCATTCTGCGGTGTGGATGGAGATTTTCCGTGGTCGGAGGCCGTTCTGCTGACCGGGCTGAAAGATGTTCGGATGAGGCTCTATTCCTCGAAGAACGGCGAATGGGATATGCCGGAGGAAAAGGAATGGCACAGGCTCGAGGCTGTACTGCCGCAGGCCGTACGCATCATCCTTGAGTATGAGGATGCAGAGGAACCGGAGACGCTTCTCGTCCCCTTCCAGAAGGGAGGCGGCAATGCATTCAAATAGACCTGCCGAAAAGGAGAGCGGCGCTGTCCTCATCCTTGTCCTCATCGTCCTCGCGGGGCTGGCTGTCCTTGCCGTGGAGTTCAACCGGGATGCCCTGCAGGACCATATGCTTTCCGTGTCCTCCCGCTCCATATTGAGTTCTCGCCCCCTGCTCGATGCCGGGGAGCTTGCGGCGGAGTCCGCGCTCTGCGGCCCTCTTTCGGAAGAGAAATTCGATGACGGAAAAGCCGCATGGGAACATCTGGAAGAAGGCCTTGCCCTTCTTTCCCGTGAGCTGAAAAGCGGCGAACTTTCCGGGAAGCTGGAAGACGAGCATTCCTTCTTCCCGCTCCGCTCCCTGTACCCGACGCGCAAGACGGACAGGGTGAGGGCAGAGAGCTGTCAGCGCATTTTCGTCCGTCTGGTATCCCGCGAACTTTTGAAGTTCGGCGCTGCCGAAGACGAGATGCAGGCAGAGGAACTGGCCGAAGCTTTTCGTGATTCCCTGATGCAGTGGAGCGGCCTGCTCGCTGTGGACAAGGTATCTCAGGAATGGTATCTGCAACAGATACCCCGGCGTCTTCCTCCGGGCAGGCCTCCGTTTTCGCTGGAAGAGCTTCTGCTGGTGCGCTGGCCCGGACTGGACCCGGAAAAAGCGAATCTCGTTCTGGCGGGCACGGAAGAACAGCCTGGATTGCTGAGGCTTTTTTCTGCTGTCGCTCCCGGCCCCATGAACATAGACACCCTGCACCCGGACGTGGTGGAGGCTCTGTCGCTGGACAGGCAGCTGGGCAAGCAGCTTGCCCTTCGGATAGCAGAGCTTCGGCGCTATCCTGAAAAGACAGCGGAGAACGGCTGGTACAAGGAGCTGTTCGAGATGCACGATGTGCCGCCCCTTCCTTCCGGCTGTGTGGAAAAGGGGAGCCGCTGGTACAGGCTGACGCAGAAGGCCAGGACCGGGGGGCGGGAGAACGTGCGCATATCCATCGGCTGGATAGCTGGCCGGGAAGTGCGCTGGGAATACCGCTGTTCAGGCATGAACTGAGACTGCTGAGCGAACCGCGTTCGGAAGAACGCGTAGACTGATAAAAAGACCATGAGCGTGGAGGTATGAGCATGGCGCGTCCTAAAGCATTCTGGAGAAGAAAGGAAGGCTTCACCCTGCTGGAGCTGATGATAGTCATCGTCATCCTCGGCATCCTTGGCGCCATCGTGGCCCCGCGCTTCATGGATGAGCCGCATAAGGCCCGTGTGGTGCAGGCGAAGATGCAGATGGGCAACCTCTCCATGGCGGTGAAGAAGTTCTACCTCGACAACGGCTTCTACCCCTCCACCGAGCAGGGCCTGGAAGCTCTGGTCACGGAACCCGCCTTCGGCAAGACGCCCAAGAACTATCCTGCGGGCGGCTACATGAGCAAGGTGCCCGCTGACCCGTGGGGCAATCCGTACGTCTACACTTCTCCTGGCCAGAAGACTCCGTTCGAGATCATGAGCCTTGGCGCGGACGGCCTTGAAGGCGGCGAGGGCGAGAATGCAGACATCTTCGATGAGGACAGACCTGAAAACTGAGCCGGGCAGGCGGGCTGAGCAGGGCTTCACCCTGATGGAGCTTCTCATAGTCCTGCTCCTCATCAGCACGCTCACCGGCATAGGCGCGGGCCTCTTCAGCCTTGAGCGCAACGCTCTCCATGAGGGGGCGCGGCAGGTGGAGACGGCTGTCTCCATGGCCAGGAACAGCGCCATGCTCCGCAACAGGCCGGTCTATCTTGAACTGAAGCGCGAGAGCCTTGAGATACGGGAAACGGAGAAGCCGTCTCCCAAGGGCATGAAGTCTGGACATGACGAGACCTTCCATGTTCAGGAACTGCCTTCCGGCGTCAGCGTCGCAGGCGTGAACGAACGCCTCCTGACGGACAGCGCCGACACTCTGCTCTGCTTCCGTTCTCTGGGCGTTGCCAGCGAACGGGTCATCTGGCTGAGCGACGGCCCTCGAAGCATATCTATTTATAT
>JAZQMJ010000103.1:0-2189 GCA_045543435.1 Mailhella sp. | reverse complement strand
CATCAAGGGCCTGCAATCCGGCAAGAAATGGTATGTGCGTATCCGGGCCTATAAGAAGGTGAACGGCAAGACCTACTGGTCCGCCTGGTCCGATGCCCAGAGCGTCAAGGTGAAATAGACGGCCCAGCCGTACATATTGCGACAGTGACAGAAAGCCCCGCCCGCGGACATTCCGGGCGGGCCCTTTCGCGGTGCGCCCTGCATGGGCAACAACTTGGCGGTGGAAGTCCGCTACGCGCTTGGCAGTAGGGAGCGTTAGCCGAAGGCAAGGGTGTCCGTCGCGAGGCGGAATCCGAAGGAAGCCGGATGTCGGGGGAAGGATATAAACCCGGCGGGCAAAGTCCCGGCCTGACGAACAGGAACCGCATATAAGGCATGCATGAATGGACAAGTCTGCCACACAAGATGAAATCCAATACTGCCCGGGTTCATGTATGTAAATGCGGCAGGTAGATGGGATGAAGGTTGTTGCTCTTACCGGGGGAGGTCTGTGCGGAACGCCTTGAAAGAGGTAACCACGGCCATATAATGAAAGCCGTGCTGAACGCGCAGAAGTCAGCAGAGGCCATAGTACCGGGGGGGAAAAAAAAAAACCCCCGGAAAGGGCCGAACCAACACAAGCCCGAGTAGGCGAAGGAAGGAGGATGGCATGACGAAAGTAGAATACGCCGGAAACGGCGGCTGCCCGCAAAGAGATAGCACGGAATGCAAAGGGTATGTGGGAGCACGGAGTGTCGTTCGACCGGAAAATGAGGAAAGGGCAGGTAGAGCGCCGGAGCTCTTGGAGAAGATACTGGACAGGGACAACCTGAACAGGGCTTATAAGAGAGTGAAGGCGAACAAGGGAGCGCCGGGAGTGGACGGTATGACCGTAGAAGCGGCGCTGCCATGGCTCAAGGAACACGGGAAGGAACTGACGGAAAGTATCCGACAGGGGAAGTACAAGCCCGACCCGGTGAGACGGAAGGAAATCCCGAAGCCGGACGGGGGCGTGCGGAAGCTGGGGATACCAAGCGTCAAGGACAGGGTGGTACAGCAGGCGGTAGCGCAGAAGCTGATGCCAATCTATGAACCGCTGTTCTCGGAAGGGAGCTACGGCTACCGACCGGGCAGGAGTGCGCAGGACGCGATCTACAAGATACGCGGCTATGCGGAGGACGGATACGAATGGGCGGTCCTGCTGGACCTGTCCAAGTATTTTGATACGCTGAACCATGAAAAGCTGCTGAACCAGCTCCGAAAGGAAATCAAGGACGAGCGGGTGATTCAGCTGGTAAAGCGGTTCCTGAAGAGCGGAGTCATGGAAAACGGCGTGGTGATGGCGACGGAAGAGGGAAGCCCACAGGGCGGCCCGTTGTCGCCGTTGCTGGCCAACATCTACCTGAACGAGTTCGACCATGAATACGAAGGACGCGGCGTGCCGGTAGTACGCTATGCGGATGACATCGTATTGCTGTGCAAGAGCGGACGGGCGGCGGAAAGGTTGCTGGAAAGCAGCACCCGCTATCTGGAGGGGAAGTTGAAACTGAAGGTGAATCGGGACAAGAGCCACATTGCCAAGGTAAATGCGACGAAGAAATTCAAGTTTCTGGGATTCGCGTTCGGCAAGGGAAAGGAAGGTCTCTTTATCCGGGTACACCAGAAGTCGATGCAGAAGGCAAAGGATACGCTCAGGAGGCTGACACGGCGGAATCGTGGGAAGAACGTGCGACAGGTCATGGCAGAGGTCAAGCGGTACATGCAAGGCTGGCTGAACTACTATGCCATAGCGTCCATGAAGAACACGCTGGCAGAGTGGAACGGCTGGTTGCGCAGAAGAATCCGTATGTACATCTGGAAACAGTGGAAGAAGCCCCGAACCAAGTACCGCAATTTGCTCAAACTCGGTATCCCGGAGAAATATGCCTGGATGGCAGCGATGAGCAGGCGTGGTTACTGGTTCACCGTGAAAACCGGAGCCGTTGAACGGGCTATCTCAAACGAAAGACTCGCACGCGCAGGATTCTTTGATCTCTCCCTTGCATACGAGTCTATTCAATCTGCTTGTGTTGGACGCGCCGTATACCGAACGGTACGTACGGCGCGGTGAGAGGACGGGGGCTTATCACCCCCTCCTACTCGATCACCCCATCAGCTGGCCGAGCGCAGCCGGTTCTGCCGCAGGGTCTTCACTATGCCGACGATGGCGC
>JAZQMJ010000102.1:0-2300 GCA_045543435.1 Mailhella sp. | reverse complement strand
CCCTTTGCCTCGGCGGAGGCCTCGGAGGCGGACGGGCCATGCTCGCACGGAGCGTGGAGGCTGTTCCTGAGTTCGCCGAACCACGGCTTGCTGGCGGCGTTCGGCAGTTCTGCAGGAGGAACGGGAAGGAGCAGGCTTTCGGAGACGGGGAAGCAGTGCTTGTCGGAGCAGGCGAGCAGGGAGACCTTGAGCGTCACCGGACGGTCAGGAGCCTGCTTGAATATCAGGAAGACAGGGGTATTCCCATGAAGGTGGCGGGAGGCGGCAGAGCCGTCCTTGTGTTCGGAGCCTTCGGGGTACTGGAGCTGTACGCAGTCTTCATGGAGGGTGACGCCTTCGCGGGAAACGGCCACGTTCAGCGGCATGCCCTCAGGGCCGGGCTCATGAGCATAGGTGTAGTAGCCCGGTTCCGGGATGAGCCACAGCACGGCCATGGCGGCATTCTCGTCCACGGGCGGCGTGAGCTGTCTTCCGTCCACGGCGGAGAGCTTGGTCCATTCGGTATGGAAGCGGTAGGGCAGGGGCTGGGCCGCAGAGCATGGGCCTGCACCTGGTATGGAGAAGGCAAGGAATACGAGAAGATATATGGAGAAAAAGGGAAGGACTGCTTTTTTCATGGGTGGAAGTTAAACTTTTTTCAGGGAAAAGGCAAAAATTTTCTTGACGAGCGATGCGTGGCGCGCTAATAACAGACCCGCGTTGAATGCGCTGGGTCTCTAGCTCAATTGGTAGAGCAGTTGACTCTTAATCAATTGGTTCGGAGTTCGAGTCTCCGGAGACCCACCAGCCGCTCATATGCCCCCTGTACGCAGGGGGCTTTTTCGTTTTCAGGCCCTGCTTTTCGATGGACTGCCCACAATGCGCCATTTCAGGAAAAGTTCGTCCCTGATCAAAATTTGCCTTATTTTTTTCTTGACGAGCGATGCGCGGTGCGCTAATAACAGACCCGCGTTGAATGCGCTGGGTCTCTAGCTCAATTGGTAGAGCAGTTGACTCTTAATCAATTGGTTCGGAGTTCGAGTCTCCGGAGACCCACCAGCCGCCGATATGCCCCCTGTACGCAGGGGGCTTTTTTCGTTTTTCGGGCCTTGTTTTCCCGCAGGTCTTTACAAAGGCCGCGAATCTTTTTAAAAGGAAAGTTCGCCGTCGGTCTAGGTTTTTGCCTTTTCCGTACGGCGGCTCCCCGGAACTTCTTCCGGGCTCGAATGCGTATTCCGGCCGGCAGTCCGGCTTTCCCTATCTCCGCTTCGGCGGGCAACTTTCAAATGTGCGCGCAAATGCGCCTGTGAGGTCTCAGCATGGCTAACAAGAAGGTCATCCTCGCATATTCCGGCGGTCTCGATACCTCCATCATCCTCAAGTGGCTCATCGTCGAACACGGCTATGAAGTCATCACTGTCACCGCCGACCTCGGTCAGGAAGACGATCTCGACGGCGTCGAACCCAAGGCCCTCAAGACCGGCGCCACCAAGGCCTATATCGAAGACCTTCGCGACGAATTCGCCAAAGACTACATCTACCCCATGCTGCGTTCCGGCTGCCTCTATGAAGGCCGCTACCTGCTCGGCACCTCCGTGGCCCGCCCCCTCATCAGCAAGCGCCTCGTGGAGATCGCCCGCAAGGAAGGCGCTGTGGCCATCGCCCACGGCGCTACCGGCAAGGGCAACGACCAGGTGCGCTTCGAGCTTTCCGTGAACGCCCTCGCCCCCGATCTCCAGATCATCGCTCCCTGGCGCGAATGGGACCTCATGAGCCGCACCGCTCTCATCGCCTTCGCTGAAAAGCATGACATCCCGCTCAGCTCTTCCAACAAGCACTACAGCATGGACCGCAACATGCTGCACTGCTCCTTCGAAGGCGGCGAACTCGAGGATCCGTGGGAAGAACCCGGCCCCAACAGCTATGTGATGGCCGTGCCCGTGGAACAGGCTCCCAACGAACCTGAATACATCACCATCGGCTTCGAAAAGGGCGACGCCGTCACCCTGAACGGCGAACGCCTCACTCCCCGCCAGATGATGGAACAGCTCAACAAGCTCGCCGGCAAGCACGGCATCGGCCGCCTCGACATGGTCGAGAACCGCTTCGTGGGCATGAAGAGCCGCGGCGTGTACGAGACCCCCGCCGGCACTGTCCTCTACATCGCCCATAAGGATCTCGAAGGCATCTGCCTCGACCGTGAAGCCCTCGCCACCCGCGAGACCATCCTGCCCCGCTACGCCGCCGCCGTGTACAACGGCTTCTGGTTCGCTCCCGAACGCGAAGCCATGCAGGCTCTCATCGACCAGATGCAGCAGAGC
>JAZQMJ010000101.1:0-6312 GCA_045543435.1 Mailhella sp. | reverse complement strand
ATTCACCTTGCCGCCGAGAGCCTTGGAGAAGTTGGGCAGGAACTCGATGGGGGTGGGGGTCTTCACATAGCCGCGGCGGGGGAACTGGGCGAGATTCATGCTATTTTCCTTTTATCCCTGAAAATCAGAGGGAGTCTTGAGTCGTTCCGGGCAACTGGCTCGGATCAGTTCCTGAGCAAGGACGCTGGTGGCGTCCACCACAGGAGTATCCCACAAACGATCCTCTGTGACTGCCACCGGGATCTCGGTACAGCCAAGGAGTATGGTGGACACTCGTTTTTCCTCTACCAGACGGCGGGCCGCGTCAAGCAGAATCTGCCGTGCCTTGGGGGAAACAGGGTCGGAGAAGGCCTTCACGCCGAAGCCGGGATCGCTGATGGCCTGCTGGACGAGGGCGCAGTCTTCCTCGCCGAGGATGACAGGCTCGAGCCCGGCCTTTTCCAGAGCGTCCTGATACAGGCGGGTCTGGAGCGTGGCCACCGTGCCCATGAGGCCTATGCGGCCTCCGTTCGGGCACAGGCGGCTCACATGCTTCACAGCGCTCTCGATGATGGACACGAACTGGACATCGAGCCCGGTCGCATGCAGGCGTTCCAGCGCAACATCGAGGATGCGCGGGCTGTGCGCCGTGTTGCAGGGCATGCCGATGACGCTCGCACCGCTTCGCGCGAGCTGTTCCATGATGCCGCCTATGTCCTCGCCCGGGTTCTCCTTGGTCTTGCCGAGGAGGAATTCAGGCCGGACAGGTATCCAGCCGGGGAAGGAATGGAGCATCACGGGCAGATGGTCCTGATCCACGCTGGCCTTGGTCCAGCGGAATATCTTCCGCATGAGGTCGTAGCCGGCGTAGGGGCCGAGCCCGCCCACTATACCGATGGTGCGGGGCTCGGGATCATGATCGAAGAAACGCTGAATCAAAGTCTTGCTCCGAGAAAAGAGTTAGCACTCCGTCTGGTCAGGGCCTTCCAGCTTGGTCACGAACAGGGCGCCGGTGGCGTCGCCGAGAACGTTGATGGAAGTACGGGCCATGTCCATGACACGGTCGACGCCGGCGATGAGGGCGACGGCTTCGAGCGGGATGCCGACCTGGGTGAAGACCATGGTGATCATCACGAGAGCGGCACCGGGAACGCCCATGGAACCGATGGAGGCGAGAACGGCGAGAAGCAGAACGGTGAGCTGCTTATCGAAGGGCATGGGGATGCCGTACACTTCGGCGGCGAAGATGGCGGCCACGCCCATGTAGATAGCGGCACCGTCCATGTTGATGGTGTTGCCGAGGGGGATGGAGAAGCTGGACACGGACTTGGAAGCGCCCATCTTCTGCACGGAGATCATGTTGGAGGTGAGGGCCGCCGCGCTGGAGGTGGTGGCGAAGGCGATCATCAGGGGTTCAGCAAGGCCGGAGAAGAAGGACTTGGGGCCGTGGCCGGCGAACTTGGCGCAGGGCAGGTACACCAGCACCACCTGAAGGATGGCGGCCAGGTACATGACCAGAAGGAGCTTGCCGAGAGGCAGGAGGACGTTGAGGCCGTGCTTGCCCACGGTGAAGGCCATGAGGCCGAACACACCGATGGGGGCGTACTTCATGACGATGCCGGTCACGTTGATCATGGTCTCGCCGCAGGCATCGAAGAAGGCGAAGGCAGGGCGGCCCTTCTCACCAAGCATGGACAGGCCGAAGCCGAACAGGATGGCGAAGAAGATGACCTGGAGCATGTTGCCCTTGGCAAGAGCTTCGATGGGGTTCAGGGGGATGATGCCCATGAGGACCTTGAGCAGGGGCGGGGCGTCCTTGGACTTGGGCTTGAGGCCTTCGAGGGAGATGTCGAGGCCCGCGCCGGGATCCATGAGGTTGGCCAGCACGAGGCCGATGGTGACAGCGGCAGCCGTGGTGATGAGGTAATACAGAATGGTCTTGGTGGCCACGCGGCCCAGCTTCTTAACATCGCACACGGCGGCGGCGCCGGCGATGAGGGTGCAGAAGACCAGCGGCACGACGACCATGCGCACGAGGGTGATGAAGAGGTCGCCAAGGGGCTTGAACCAAGCGGCTTCAAAGCCCATGGAAGGAGCCATAGCGCCGGCGATGACGCCGAGGAGCATGCCTATGCCCATCTGAGCGGGAAGACCCATTTTCTTAGCCATAAAAAACTCGCAGTGAAAAAGGTTGGAAATGTCAGACGCTCATAGCGGAAGACCAAAGACTGCGAGCCTCTTCCGCCAGGCGCCTTGCCTGTGACACCCGTAAACCCATATCCGTCGCAAGGACGGAAAAAACATGTCTGTGCCGGAGTGCACCGGCACAGACTTTGTTCTGAAATTATTTCACCACAGTGACTTCGATCTCAACGCGGGCGTTCAGAGGGATCTGATGCACGGCCACGCAGGAACGAGCGGGCTTATTGTCGCCGAAGAATTCAGCGTACACTTCGTTCACGGCGGCGAAGTCGGCGAGGTCGGCGAGGAAGACCGTGGTCTTCACCACGTTGGCGGGGGTGACGCCGGCTTCAGCGAGGACGTTGCCGATGTTCTTGAGAGCCTGAACGGCCTGGGCCTTGGCGCCGCCTTCAACGAGCTTGCCGATAGCAGGATCGATGCCGAGCTGGCCGGAGCAGAAGATGAAGCTGCCGACTTCGATGGCCTGGGAGTAGGGGCCGAGAGCGGCAGGAGCCTTAGCGCAGGAGATGACTTTAGTTTCCATGATGACCTCGTGATGAGTGGACGCAAAAAGACTGTAGAGCGTCGAATGTCGACAATCTACAATCGTGTCCTTTTTTTGTCAAGTTTACCCCGTTTCCAGCGTGCCGCCTCAGGCAACAGGCAACATGCTGAAAACATTAGCCTCAACCGATATTCTGCGAGTTCGTCCTCCCCATTCCGGCGAGAACGGATATTGTGAGGATATCCCAATTCTTTCACAATGAAAATATGCAGCCTTGCAGAGCCACCGGCAAATCCATCCTGCGGGCACAAAAAAACGGCCCTCGCAGAACGAAGGCCGTTTCTGAATGAGGCCCCGCCCCTCGCGGGAGAGGCGGAGCGATGATGCGTTTTAGTCCCAGACGCGCTTGTCTTCGATGGGCTTGATCTGGGGAGGCAGGGAACCGGGAGTGAGCACGCGCAGTTCGGGGCGAAGCTTGATGCGTTCGCGGAACAGGTGCTGGAGCTCTTCCTTGCGCTTGAAGTTGCTGGCTTCGATGTAGAGGACCATTTCGTCCACGCCGCCGGGGTTGGTGACTTCGATCTGCCAGCGCTTGATCTCTTCGAAGCGGGCCATGACCTGTTCCACCTGATGGGGGTACACGAACATGCCCTTGATGCGGGCGGTGGTGTCCACGCGGCCCACGATGCTGCCGAGGCGGGGGCTGGTACGGCCGCAGGCGCAGGGAGTGCGGTCGATGTAGGAAAGGTCGCCGGTGGCAAGACGGATGAGGGGGTAGGTCTTGTTGAAGGCGGTCACGACCACTTCGCCCACTTCGCCGTCCTTGAGCGGGATGCCGGTGTCAGGATGGCAGATCTCCACATAGCAGCGGTTGGAGATGTGCAGGCCGTTCTTCTGGAAGCATTCGTAGCCGATGCAGCCGACGTCGGCAGTGCCGTAGCCCTGACGCATGATGATGTCGTACTTCTTCTCCATCTGGCTGCGGATCTTTTCGGAGAGGCGTTCGCCGGTGCAGAAGGCCACTTCGAGGAAGAGGTCCTTGCGCAGGTTGAGGCCCTTCTCTTCAGCGCGCTGGGCAAGGTGCATGAGGAAGCTGGGAGTGCCCACATAGCCGGACACGCGGAGCTTCTGCATGATGTCGAGCTGGGTGGCGGCATCGCTGGGGCCGGCGGGGATGGAGGCGCAGCCGAGGTTGCGCAGGGGCTCTTCGAACATCAGGCCGGCAGGCTGGAGATGGTAGTTGAAGGTCACCTGGACAGCGTCGCCGGGGCGGAAGCCCACAGAGTAGAAGGCTTCGGTGTAGCCCCAGTAGTCGTCGTGGCGGTCTTCGGGGTCGAAGATAGGACCAGGGGACAGGAAGACGCGGCGCAGTTCGCCGATGTCCTTGGTGAGCAGGCCGCCGAGGCGGGGGCCCATGGTCTGCAGGAAGATGAGTTCCTTCTTTTTAAGGATGGGGATGTGCTTCAGGTCGGAGAGGGTCTTGAACTTCTCCACGTTGAACTGGGCACGGTCGAAACGCTTCTTCACGTCTTCCGAGTAGCGGTAGGCGTAGGAGAGCAGATCCTTGAGCTGGATGAGGTTGTACTGGCGGCGTTCGCTCTCGTCGAGAACTTCGCGGCGGCTGTAGATGCCTTCGGTGCGGTCTTTACGGGTCATAGCATCACTCCGGTCTATGGAGATTTATATTCCTGTAAGAAAAGACGTTTTATAGACAAAACGGAGAAATATTGCAAGGATTTTTTTATTTTTCAATATATTACAATATGTTAAGTGTAAAATTTTCTTTGCTTGATTTCCCCCGTGCAGGCAGGGTATCCTAAAAAGGTTGGACAGAGGGCCCTTCGGAGCGTATAAATCTCCGTCCCTTCTGTTCAAAGACCATATTTCGCAAGTACGGGCCGCGCTCCAGCCGCCCATATCCGAGAGGTAACGGCCATGATGCCCAAAGTCGTTCTGCTTGGACGCCCCAACGTGGGCAAGTCCACCCTGTTCAACCGCCTCATCCGCAGCAACCGCGCCATCACCCATGACCGCCCCGGCGTCACCCGTGACCGCATGGAAGGCGTGGTGCGTTCGCGCTACGGCCGCGATTTCGCCCTCGTGGACACCGGCGGCATCACGCTCGACAGCCATCAGGCCGTGGCCGAAGGCCCTGCCGGCATCCGCGGCTTCGAGGCCGACATCCTGCGCCAGGCCGAAGCCGCCCTCAAGGAAGCCGACGTCATCTGCATGGTGGTGGACGGCCGCGATGGCCTCATGCCCTTCGACGAACACCTCGCCGCCTATCTGCGCAAGTGCGACAAGCCCATACTCCTCGTGGTGAACAAGGTGGACGGAGCTGAAAAGGAAGAGCTCATGATGGCCGAATTCCACGGACTCGGCTTCCCTGTGCTGGCCTGCTCCGCTGAACACGGCTTCAACCTGCGCGCCCTCGAAGGCGAACTGCGCGACCTGCTCCCCGAAGCCGACGAGTTCGAGGAAGAGGAAAACGAAGACGCCCTCCCCGCCGACCTCGAGGAAGACCGCGACAAGCCCGGCGTGCGCCGCCGCAAGCTCGGCGACAGCATGAAGCTCTGCATGCTCGGCCGCCCCAACGCGGGCAAGTCCTCCATGACCAACGCCTTCATCGGTGAAGACCGCATGATCGTGAGCGACATGGCCGGTACCACCCGCGACAGCGTTGACGTCACTGTGGAGAAGAACGGCAAGAAGTACACCTTCGTGGATACCGCCGGCGTGCGCCGCCGCGCCCGCATCACGGACACCGTGGAACGCTTCTCCGTGAACTCCTCGCTCAAGAGCACCACCAAGGCCGACGTGACCTTCCTCCTGCTCGACGCCACCGAAGGCCTCACCGCCCAGGACAAGCGACTCATCGAACTGCTCGACGAACGCAAGACGCCCTTCCTCATCATCGTGAACAAGATGGACCTCGTTCCCCAGAAGGCCCGCACCCAGCTGATGAAGAACTTCCAGGAAGAGCTGAGCTTCTGCTACCACGTTCCCGTGGTGCCCACCTCCGCCCGCACCGGCGAAGGCCTCGACAAGCTCATCCCCCTCGCCGAGCGCATCTACATGGAATGCGGCACCCGCGTTTCCACCGGCCTGCTCAACCGCGCCATGGAAGAGACCCTCACCCGCCATCAGGCCCCTGTGGTTCGCCGCGTGCGCCCGAAGTTCTTCTATCTCACCCAGGCCGAAAGCGAACCGCCCACCTTCGTCTGCTTCGTGAACGACGCCGACCGAGTGGCCGAATCCTACGCCCGCTACCTCGAACGTTCCCTGCGCCGCATCTTCGGCATCAAGCATGCCCCCATGCGCCTGCACCTGCGTTCTTCCCACGGGAAAAAAGAGAAAAAGTAGTTTGATACAGGGGGAGGGAGTTCCGTTCCGCAGAACGGGGAACCCTCCCCTGATTCTTTTCTTCCAGCCAAAGAGCATCTATGGAAACTATCTTCCTTAAAAAAGGCGAAGACCGCCGCCTGCGCGTGGGCCATCTCTGGGTCTTCAGCAACGAAGTGGACGTGAAGCGTTCCCCGCTCACCTCTTTCGCCCCCGGCCAGCCCGTCCAGGTGGCCGATGCAGGCGGCCGCGTGCTGGGCTGCGGCTATGTGAACCCCGCCTCCCTCATCGCCGTCCGCCTCGTC
>JAZQMJ010000100.1:0-24673 GCA_045543435.1 Mailhella sp. | reverse complement strand
TGGGCGTTTCCTGTCGTGCGGGATTGATGCACTGCTGGTACAGTTCGAAGTTCTTTTCCTTGATGGCGGCCTGGAAGATATCCATAAGCCCTTCGGGCGTAACGTCCGGCGGGATGGACTTCACCGTGTACCAGCTCTGCTTGATGTCGTTCACGCTCTCTTCGCCCACGAAGGCGGAGGCCTGCTCAAGAGAGGGGTCGTAGCTGGCCATGACGTGGCCATCCACATACAAGGTCTCAGGCTGGACGACCCAGCCCCAGACGAAAGGAGCCTTCTTGTTCTGGCTGGCGTCCGGAGACTCCATGACCACGCCAGTCACTTTGCCCAGAACTTTGAAGGATATGGTGTCGCCTATGGAAGCATCTACCTGACGGCGGAAGCGTTTCACGGCCTCGTAGGGAGCCAGCCAGCGGCGCGTATTGAGCTGGATGAAGTAGAAGCCCGTGGAAGGCTTGCCTGCGAAGGCGTATTCGCCGGTGGCACCGACGAACTGGTTGGAAGGATATACCACATCGCTGATGACGACGTACTTGCCTATGATATCTGAGGGGACGACTTCCATCGGATCCGGTGTCGGGAAGACTGGGGAAAGAGTCTCCACCGAGGAGATCTTCTTCTGCCACGCTTCCGCGCTCATGCGGCTGAAGCGTTCACGCATCTCCTGCTCGTTGCGGCGATAGGCCGTCATGGCGGGCGTGATCTCCATGTAGTCGCCCTTGCTCTTCAAAAGAGCCGTTCGCGTGCGCTGGAACAGGGCCTGTACGGCAGGATCGTCCGGATAGCCCTGCACAAGGCGCTTCACCCTGTCCACAGCATCGCGTTTGTTGCGGTAGAAGGCGGCCGCCCCGCCATGCTGGTGGGCGACTTCCTTCTCAAACTCTTTAAGGTAGTATTCCGCGCGGGATATTTCGTTCTTTGGAGCAAGCGCGGCCGCCAACACCGAAGCCGGCGCGGCGAACGCCAGCATCATACTGAGGGCGAGGAGAATGGTCAGTCCTTTCATGCAAGGCCTCCTGTAGCGTTTTCACTCTGCAGGCGTTGGGGTTACGGCGTTATGTTCTGCTTTTTGAGCCACGCTTCCACCTTCTGCCTGTCCGCACCGAAATCGGCCTTCAGGAAATCCCCGAGGGGCATGGTGCCGGCGAGCTGGATACGGTTCGCGTCAAGCCTCTTCCAGACAGAGATGCACACGTTTCCCGAACTGCCGGAGTCGGGCTGTCCCCAGAGGTAGAAAGTCTCGCCAGCGGGAAGCGATGCGTCGGGTTCAGGTTTTCCTTCTGCGAAATAGCAGTCGTTTTCCTGAGAGCAGACGGGCAGGGGCTGTTTCGGGGCAAAGGCCGCCACACCCGGCATCCCGTCGAAGGAGATATGCAGGATGCGGAAAAGCTCGCTGTCGGCCCTCATGGCCTCGCCTTCGCGCAGGGCGCGGGTCTTCACGAAGTCGCTCCGTATCCAGCAGGGCTCGTCGAGCTTGGACACGCCCAGCTCAGTCTGCTGCTGCACGTTGGCGAGAAGCTTGAACCACGGCTTGCCCGTGCTGTCCATGACCGGGCGCGAGTCCGCTATGTAGCGGTTCGTGCTAAAGTCGTCCCGGCTGGCCTTGCCGAGTATGGCGAATTCCGTGCCCGCCCCGGCGCGCAGGCGGACGTCCGTAGCGATGACGGAAAGGTGGACCATGTCCTTCGTACTGGCTGGGAGTTCCCCCGCCGAAGCAGGGGAAACCAAGCCAAGGAAGAGCATGAACATCAGCGGCAGAAGTCGCATATCATGTCTCCGAGTCTGTTAGTTGACGACCTGCTGATTGTTGACCCGATTGTTCGAGGAACCCTGCCTCGGAGCGCGGTCGCGCTTCGGAGGATTGTTATGGGCAGGCTTCTTGTAGACGGGCCGGTTCACAGGCTTGTTGAACTTAGGGCTGTCCTTGGTGGCATGCGGGTTGCGGTAGCTGGGCTTGTGAGGCGCAGGCTTATGCACTGCAGGCTTGGGGTGATGCTTGGGCGGCTTGTGATAGACCGGGGGCTTCGGCTTGTGAGGCGCAGGCTTATGGACCGCCGGGGGATGATGCGGCTTGTGCGGAGGCGCAGGCTTGTAATGGGGTTTGTGATGGGGAGGCGGAGGAGCAGGCCTGTAGTGCGGCTTGTGGTGAGGAGGCGGAGGCGGCGGGGCATGATGGTAGCGGGGGCTGCCATCGTCGACCACATAGACTTCGTCTGCGGGGATGACGCAGCCGACCAGAGACACAGACATCACGCACGCGATGAATGCAGGAACAAAACGCATAGGGTCTCCTTTTAATAAGGTTATCGCTTTTATGGACCTTAGTTTCCTAAAATAGAAAAAGAAGAAGCAGAGGAGCCAGAAGGAGAGGGATGCCGACCCATGGGAGCTGGAAGCACAGCCACAGGGAAGCCGCCAGATAGACGACAGCGCCGGCTCCCAGAACACGGGGGGGAAGGAACGGCCAGCGCCGTACGCGTTCCGGGCCGACAGGGGCAGACATGAGCTTCGTGCGGACCATCTCGCGCAGGCGGATGAGGGGCGCATCCTCTTCCGACGTCTTCAGCTTCAGGAAATCTTCGAGGTAGGCATCGTGCAGGGCCTGCCAGAACATGTGGGGGAGTGTTCTGCTTTCAGAGAAAGCGAAAAGCCTTTCCAGAAAAACGGGGTCGTGCTTCACGAGGGAGAACTGCGGGCGGGACAGCACATAGTCCCAGGGATGCCTCTGCTGGCTGTTGCGGAAATTTTCCGCCGTCCGTTCCAGCAGGAAGAATATCTTTCCTCGTGCCCCTTCAAAAAATTCCTTCGTATTCCCCTGGAGCAGGAAGCCGGCGAAAAGGTCGGGCTGGGGCCAGGCCTGGGGAGCCGTACACGCGGGCAGCCGGGCGGCAAGCTCCTCAGCGCAGGGGCTGAGGCGTATCTCTTCGGAACAGGCTTCTGCCAGCGTGAAAAGACATTCTCCGGAGAGCTTGTGACTGCCGACGAAGCGGCCGAGAGCGAGCAGGAAATGGGGCTGATTCTTGAGGATGATGAAGTCGGACAGCTGGAAGACCTGCTGCCAGAGATGGACGGACTGCGGCTCGCCGAGGAGCGAAGCTATGCCCTTGAGGGTGGAAAGCGTGAGGCGCAGCATGTCCTGCTGGTAGAGGAAGGGGATGTCTTCAACAGGAAGGCGGCAGTAGTCCACGAGAAGCTGGCGTAGCCTTCCGCACCCGGGATGCACAGTGAGGGCGCGGGATGAGGAGAAGCCGTAGGCGGCATAGAGAGCGGAAGCCATGCCGGGATAGAGACTGCCGGAGAGCCATTCCAGCCATTCGATGAGATGCGGGTCGTCCTGCAGGGCGAGGAAGGAGGGCGATGCGGTGAATTCCAGCCATGCGTCCTCGTCCGCACGGGATTCGGTCAGGGCCTGCGAGCGCAGGAAAAGAGGGGTGAGCCTTGCGATGCTGTCGCTTTTCGGGGGAGAGGCGGCCTCTTTTTCGGTCGGGAGATCCTTTCGGGCGGACTGAAGGGCGGCGGCATGGGCGTCCTTGAGGAAGGGGAGGGCGCTGTAGTCCTTCTGGTCGAGGGCACGGCAGACAGCATGGACATAGGCGCGGCCGATGTCGCCTTCGCTTGAGGTGGGGGCTATTCCAAGAGTGTTCCAGATCGCCATGGAGGACCTCATGTGCATGTATGGTGCCAATGATTGCCCACAGCATGGCACATGGTATGCCTTGCGGCAATTACCCCAGGGGTGAATTTGCCTTTTTTGAGGGACTGGATACTCCCCGATCTCCCTTTTTCTGAGAAAAATTTGGCTCATTTCACCCCTGGGGTAATAGAAATCACTCTTTTTTGTCCGTAGGGTATGAGATGAACAAGGGGCCTTCCGAAGGAAGGTTCTCTCCCATCCTCTAACCTGAAGGGGGTCGTATGATCATTGCAGGAATAGTGCTGGCATTGGTGCTGGTCGTCGTTTTCTGGGGCATCGGTGTCTATAACGGGCTCATCCGCCTCAGGAACATGAAGGACGAGGGCTGGAGCGGAATAGACGTCCAGCTCAAGCGCCGCCACGACCTTGTGGGCAACCTCGTCAACACTGTGAAGGGCTATATGGCCCACGAAAAGGACGTGCTCGAAGAAATAGCCAGGATGCGCTCCGTGGCGCAGAACGCCGCAGGCGTGGCGCAGGCCGCCCAGGCCGAAGGCCAGCTCTCGCAGGCTCTGGGCCGCCTCTTCGCCGTGATGGAGAATTACCCCCAGCTCCGCGCCAACGAAAACGTGATGCAGCTGCAGAACACGCTCACCTCGCTGGAAGACGAGATACAGCTTGCCCGCCGCTACTACAACGGCACTGTGCGCGAGTACAACACCCGCACGGAAGTGTTCCCGGCCAGCATCATCGCCCGCCAGTACGGCTTCCAGAAGGCCGAGTTCTTCGAGCTGGACAACGTGGCAGAACGCGAAGTGCCGCAGGTTTCCTTCTAGCCGTCCTTTGCTTTCCGCCCGCGGCCTTTTTGGTGTAGAATCGGTATTGGCGGCCGCGAGCGGGGGCAAATATTTCCACGGGCCGGGCCGTTCCTGAAATGAACGCCCACCCCGAAAAGAGAAACGCGTCGCAGTTGCTGCGGCGCGTTTCCTGTTTTTCAGGCATTTTTCCCAAGTGTTCCTTTGGAGTATTTCTTTAGACTTCAGTCTTTTTCCGTGGCTGTGCCATCGTTCTCCGTAAGGTTCATAAGCTTGGCGTAGAAGAGCAGTTCCTTGCGGGAAGAGACGTTCAGCTTCTTATAGATACGCTTATTGTGCGACTTGATGGTATTGATGCTGATGTAGAGCTGGTTGGCGATATCCGGCGCGGAGAAGCCCTTCATGTAAAGGTCGAACACGGCGCGTTCGGCCTTGCTGAGAAGTTCCACGTTGGCCGCAAAAGTCTTGAAGTCGATATTCTGGCTCTCTTCGGCCGGCGCTTTTTTCTGCTCTTCGCGGCTGAGGAAGACGATGAGGTCGTCGATTTCCGGGATCTCGGTGCGTTCGGAGTCGCCGCGGGTGAAGGCGTCTATGCCGTCGAGTATCGGGTCTATGAACCTTCTGCCTATGCGGTAGCAGAGAAGATAGGCGGCACAGAGGAAGACGGCGAAGAAGATGAAAACCTTGAGGTATTTCATCTGGATGGTGAAGGCGTAGATGCTTTCCGGGATGAGGATGGCCGTTACCCAGTGGTTCGCGCCGTCCAGCGGCGAGAGTGCGATGTCTCTGTCCAGACCCACGAAGGCTCCGTGTTCCGATTCGTATCGGTTCAGGTCGCCACGCGAGCTGATGGCCATGGAGGATGAGCCGATCCCGGCGAAATAGCCGTAGAGAGTGCCGCTTTCCAGGCCGAGGTCAGGGCGGAGCACATCGCCTTCACGGCAGGCGATGAGGCCTGTGAGCTGCTGAATGAATGCATGGGAGGAGAGTGCCAGCTTGTAGAAGAGGGAATTTATCTCAAGCCCGCATATCCCCAGGAAATTCCCCTTGCTGTCGAGTATGGGCACGCAGAACAGCATCATGGTCTCCCATGTTCCCTGAAGATGCACACGGGGCGTGACCATGTAGCATTTGGTAAGGTCAGGCTGGGCTTTCTTCTTCAGCTCCTCGTACATATTCCAGCGCTGGATGGAGAACTCCAGTTCCCATTTATTGTGGAAAATGTGCTTATGTTTCGTCCCTATTTCGTGCATCCCGCGCACGAAAAGCAGGTCGGGGGCAATGGCGTTATGCTTGCTGATGTTGGCAAGCTTGAGGTACACGCCCGCCCGCGAGAGATGCGCATTGGGCAGGGAGGAGTTAACTGTGGCGTCGAGCATGACGAAAGCCCCGCTGCAGTCGGCGGAAAGCAGTGTGCCCTGCAGGATGGAGTAGGCGCGTTCCTCAAGGGCCAGAAGGAGCTTGGGGTCGTCCGAAGCCTGTGCGATGCTGGCGTGATGCCTGTCCAGCTCTTCCGAAAGTGAGCGCGAGAGTATGCGCGACATATTGATGCCCATACCCGCGGTATTGCTGAAATACCTGTGCAGGTTCTGCTCGTAGGCATCGAGTTCGGAAATGATGTGCTGGTCGAAATCGTTCTTCCCGGAGGGGAGCATGTTCAGGGCCGAGAGCAGGAAGAACGTACAGAAGATGAGCGCGGCAGAAAGCACAAGAAGAGAAAGCTGGAGCCTTCCCCGAATGCTGAGGGGGCGACCTTCCCGGTGGAACAGCACCCCGAACAGCGCTTTATGGTACGCAACGAAACCGCGATTGCCCATGACTACTCCATAACGCTCCGGAACTCCTTGAACATGGCGTCCAGCATCTCTTCAGAAGGAGCTTTTCCGGCGCACAGGGCTCGATAGCGGGCGAAGATCTTCATCTGCTCTTCGCAGAACTTCTTTTCCAGTTCTCCGTAGCTGTCGAAATACGGGGGGACCCAGAAGCGGTATCCGTCGCGTATGCGGTTGATCGTCGCATACAGCTTGTCGGCGTTCGGCGTGGGGCTGGCGATGTTCTTCGGGTCGCGGATGCGCTCAAAGGCGCTGCTCTGCACGGGCATATAGCCTGCCGCCATGACGAAGGGCAGGTTGTTCTCTTCTCTGGTCAGCCATTCTGCAAAGACGGCGGCGGCTTTTTCCTTCTTTTCCGAGGAGTTGGGAACGCAGAGCCCCGAACCTCGCTGTATGGCCAGAGGCTCGCCTACCGTGAAGTACGGCACGGGGAGTATGCGCAGTTCAAGCGGCATATGCGTGTTGTCGGGGAAGGTCACTCTGTCCTTGAAGTACAGGATGGAGGCGATGGACTCCACGCCGCAGATGGCTTCGCCCGTCATCATGGCGGTGGTGGAATAGCCGTCCAGCATGCAGACGTGGCCGGAGGCCGCCGCTCGGGCAAGCCGTTTCCATATCTTGGCGAACTGCGGGGAATCGAAGTCGATCCTGCCGTCCTTGAACAGGTCTTTCCCGAAGGAGGCCATGTTGACCATGCTGTAATGCAGCCAGTCGTCATACTTGAAGAAGGCTTTGCCGCCCGACCACTGGTAATAGGCTTCCGCCGCGCGGAACATGCCTTCCCAGGTGAGCAGATCATCGTAGGAGAAGCCCTTTTCGGCGGCGAACTTTTCAAAAATGCCGGCGTTGACAAAGAGTGCGCTGGACGACTTGGCTACGGGGAGCATGACGAGCCTGCCGCCCACGGAGCCTTCCTCAACGAAGGAGGGCACATAGGAACGGACAGTCTCCGGGCTGAGGGCTTCGTTCCAGTCCATGAAGCGTTCAGGGCCTATGGCCAGAACTGTCTTGGGGTAGGCCACGAAGATATCGGGCAGGAGGCCCGCGCCGGGTTCGCCCTTGGCCGCCGCTACCAGCGGGAAATGCATGGCCGTGCTGTTGGACAGCGACGTGACATTGACCACCACGCCTTTCTCCCTGCCGAGCGTATTGTTGAACCGCTCCACCAGCCTGTTCATGGGGGAGTCGGCCTGCGCGCCGTACACATGCCAGAACGAAAGGGACACGGGGGCGTCAGGGTCGAGCACGGAATCGCGGCAGCCGGAAAGAAGGAGGCCGCTCAGCGAGACCATGACGAGAGCGAGGAGGGAAAGAAGACGGGTCAGCAAGGCGATCACCAGCGTTAGAGAAATGAGTTTGTAAACCCATAACATAATCCTGTAGTTTTTGTATATCACCCCAAGGGTGATTTTACCTCTCTCTGATATATATAACATATTGTAATTTTGGCATATTTTATAAAAATAAAAATATGCCCCCATCAGGCCGTACTTTCTAACCCTTCAAGACTCCCTGCAAAAATCCCTTTCGCGCCGGATGCCCTCTGTGCATTTTCTCCGAGGTGGGCAAGTGCAATTTCATCCCTGGGGTAATATCTATTAAAGGAATTTTTGCGTAGTCTGAACTCAAAATCCCACCTTTCCCACAGGAGGTTCCCCTATGGCATACACGGAAACTACCAGTACCAGCTTCTTCTCCAGGCTCGGCAATTCCTTCTCCGGCATAGGCATGGGCATTGCCCTCGTCATCGCCGGCACGGTTCTGCTCTGGTGGAACGAAGGCGACTTCGTGGCCACCCGCGACGCCCTGAACGAGACCCAGGCCCAGACCCAGATCGTCGGCGACGCCGCCAACCTCGGCCCCTCCTTCTCCGGCAAGGTGGTGCATGTGACCGGCTTCGCCGATACCAAGCAGACCCTCAACGACAGCGAGTTCGGCATCAGCCAGAACGCCATCGCCCTCGTCCGCCGCGTGGAATACTACCAGTGGACTGAGACCTCCAAGCAGGAGAAGCGCCAGAAGCTCGGCGGCGGTGAAGAGACCGTGACCGTTTACAACTACCACACCAAGTGGGTGAAGGACCCCGTCAACTCCAACGCCTTCCACGATCCTGCCGCCCGTTCCGGCAAGGTGAACTACACTTACCTGCAGGCCAAGGGCCGCGTCGTTCGCGCTACTGACGTGACCTTCGGCCCCGCGAAGCTGCCTGAGTTCCTCATCAGCTCCATCTCCGGCGAGAAGCCCTTCGACATCCAGATGTCCCAGGAAGTGAAGACGGCCATCAGCCAGAACATCTATCGCGCCTTCCCCGAACTGCGCCCCATCACCATGGCCCCGGTCAGCAATACCCAGAGCTCCTTCGACCAGCGCGTGGCTCAGGCCGCCCCTGCCCAGAACGCTCCTCTTGCTCCCGCCCAGACTGTTGAGAACAAGTCCGCCGTGGTGCAGATGGTCTCCAACGTCCTGAACCCCGTCACCGGCGGCGAAGTGGTGCATGTGAGCGGCAACACCCTGTACATCGGCCTCAATCCCGGCACTCCCAAGGTGGGCGACGTGCGCATCACCTACCACGCCATCTACCCCGGCGACATCAGCATCATCGCCAAGTACAACGGCAGCACCTTTGAACGCGTCTATGCTTCCAACGGCAAGACCGTCAGCCGTCTGAACATGGGCGTGGTCAGCGCCGACGCCATGTTCGGCAAGGCCCACAGCTCCAACAGCACCTGGACGTGGATACTCCGCGCTGTCGGCACCTTCCTCGTCATCGGCGGCCTCAAGGCCATCGTGGCTCCTCTCTCCGTGCTCGCCAGCGTCATCCCCCTGCTCGGCACCATCGTTGGCGCCGGCACCGGCATCGTCTGCACTCTGCTCGGCCTTGCCTGGTCGCTCATCATCATCTCCATCGCCTGGCTGCGCTTCCGTCCCCTCGTGGGCGGCGCCATGATAGGCGTGGCCGTCCTGCTCATCGCCGCCCTGTACTTCAAGGGCCGCGCCAAGAAGGCCGCTCCTGTCGCCCCTGCGCCTCAGGCCCCTGCTGAATAAGCCCCGACCGAAGGAGAACGCTATGCGTATCAGCTCTAAGAAGATGTTCGGCCTCTCCCTGCTCCTTGCCGCAGGCCTCAGCCTGTCCGGCTGTTGTGCATGGGAAGGATGCCCCCTGAACTTCCTCAAGGAAAAGAAGGGGCTCGAGCTCACCGTCCTGCACACCAACGACACGCATTCCCATGTGGCCGGCATCGACAAATACGGCAACGCGGCTTTCGGTACGGAAAAGAGCGTGGGCGGTCTCGGCCGCGTGGCTTCCGCCGTGAAGTCCATCAAGGCCGAAAAGGACAACGTGATCTTCGTGGACGCTGGCGACCAGTTCCAGGGCACGCTGTTCTTCAGCGTGAACAAGTCCCCCATGCTGGCCGAGATCAACGACCATATGCCGTGGGACGCCATGACCCTCGGCAACCATGAGTTCGACGACGGCTGTCTTGCCCTCGCCAAGTTCCTCGAACGGAGCAAGGTGCCTGCTCTGGCCGCCAATCTCGCACCCGAAAAGGGCTGCCCCCTGCTCAAGGCCGACTACGCACCGCATCTCATCAAGGAGATTCGCGGAGAGAAGGTGGGCATCATCGGCCTTGCCAACGAACAGGGCTCAACATTGGCCGCGGCCTGTGAACATACCAAGTTCACAGGCATGACCGAAACGCTGGAACGGGAAGTGGCCGAACTGGAAGCGCAGGGCGTGAAGCATATCGTGCTCGTCACCCACATCGGCCTGCCTGCCGACCGTGAGCTTGCACGTTCCGTGAACGGCGTGGATATCATCGTGGGCGGTCATACCCACAGCTTCATCGGCGAAGGCGAAGGTGCGGAAGGCCCCTACCCCATCGTGGAGAAGTCGCCGAGCGGTCAGCCTGTACTGGTGGTCACGGCCAAGCGTGCCGCCCAGTATCTGGGCGAGCTGAACGTGACCTTCGATGAAAAGGGCGTGCCCGCGAGCTGGAACGGCGCTCCCGTGGAAATGAGGAACCACGCCCCCGCCGATCCTGAAGTGGCCGCCGTCATCGACCGCTACACCGCCACGCTGGAAGAGTTCCGCAGTACCGTCATCGGCTCCCATGACCTTGACCTCCCCGACGGCATGGATCTCTGCCGCGAAGTGGAATGTCTCGGCGGTATGCTCACTGCCGACGCTATGCTCGAACAGGCCCGCCCCCACGGTGCGTCCATAGCCTTCACCAACGGCGGCGGCATCCGTGCCGCTCTGCCCAAGGGCGACGTCACCCGCGGCGATATCCTCACCATACATCCCTTCGGCAACGTCTTCGTGCTTCGCGAATACACGGGCGAACAGATACTCGCCGCCCTTGAACACGGCGTGAAGGGCGAAGGAGCCAAGGGCCCGCATCTGCTCCAGCCCGCAGGCCTCCGCTATGAAGTGGACAGCACCCTTCCCGAAGGCAGTCGCATCGTAAAGGCCGAAATCCTTGGCAAGGACGGCAAGGCCGTTCCCCTCGACCTCAAGGCCCGCTATGTGACGGCCCTTACCGACTACCTTTCCGGCGGCGGTGACGGTTTCGCCATGCTCACGGAAGGCAAGGTCGTGGAATCTGCAGAACCGCTGGTGGCCGACGTGCTCGACGGCTATATCCGTGCCCACACTCCGGTCAAGGCTCCTGAAGGCGGCCGCATAGTCCGCGTGAAGTAAGCATTCTCTCCCCAAGGCCTGTCCTGTTCTCCCGGGGCGGGGCAGGCCTTCCCAAGAAAATCGAAACAGAACGGAGTTGCCGAATGAAATTCGCTCCCATCGTCATGTCCCTTCTGACCGCAGCCATCCTCTATGCCCCTGCCGCTCTCGCCGCCCCCACCGCGACGCTCTCCGGCAGCAGTGTCCAGGTCAAGGAAGCTGTGGACGATAACGCCATTTCCGTCATCACTGCCGCCAAGGCCAAGCTCCAGAAGGGCCTCGCTGTGTCCCTGGAAAAGATCAGCGACGCCGACCTGGCCAAGCTCTGCGAAGCCTTCCCCGATATCGTCGAACTGAGGCTCTCCTCCAACAAGCAGCTCACCAGCATCGCCCCGGTGGCCAAGCTGACGAAGCTGAAAGCGTTCTCGGCCTCTTCTCTTGACGGCGTGAAGGACTTCTCTCCCCTTGCCGGCCTCACTGAACTCACGAAGATCGATGTCAGCTCCGAAGGCATGACCGGCGACCTCAAGTGGATGAGCGGCCTCACCAAGCTCAGCAGCGTCAACATCGGCGCTAAGAACCTGACCTCCTTCGAGGGCATCCCCTCTCTGCCCGCTCTGAAGGCTGCCTCCTTCCACCACGCCACTCCCGCCGACCTGACCCCGCTGGTAGCGAGCCTGCCCAACCTGACCTCCCTGCATCTCAACTACTGCACCCTGAACGATCTTGCTCCGCTGGCCAAGCTTGCCAATCTGGACTACCTGAGCCTCTACGGTGCCACCGTGGCGGACTTCTCCCCCCTCGCCCAGAGCCCGAAGCTCAAGAGGCTGACCTATTATGCCGTGAAGAGCGAGAACTTCGCTTCCCTCGGCGCCCTGAAGCAGGTGAGCGAGCTCGACGGCGGCCTCACCAAGCTGGCCGACATCTCCTGGGTGGCCGAACTGCCGAACCTGAAGACCTTCGACGTCTTCGCCGAGCATGTTACGGACTACAGCCCCCTCACCAAGACCAACGTCGAAAACTTCACCATCTGGAACATGCGCACTCCCGCTGGCGACCTTGGCGTCATCGGCCAGATGCCTATGCTGAAGAAGCTGAATCTGTGGAGCGTGGAAGGTGCGACGAATTCCATCGGCCTTGCCAGCCTTGCGAACCTGGAATCGTTCACTATCACCACCGACTTCAACAAGAAGGGCGGCGAAGCCTTCGACCTTGCCGCCACCGCCGGCTGGAACAAGGTGCGTGACATCTCCATCGAAGGTGCCGACCTCATCAATGCCGACAAGATAGGCGCTCTGCCCGAACTGGTGCAGGTCAAGCTGAGCAAGGTCAACCAGAGGAGCGGCACGGCAGTCGACGTTTCCGGCTTTGCCAAGGCTCCCAAGCTCGGCCTCATAAGCATCTACGACTGCACCGTTTCCGGCCTCGAGTCGTTCGTCAATCCCAAGCTGCGCCGCGTCAGCCTGCGTAACGTCAAGGGCATCACCAGCCTCGAAGGCCTGAAGGCCTGTCCTGAACTGTACCAGATCGAGATCCAGAACTGCGATATCCCCGATTCCGCGCTTCAGGGCTTCAGCGACAAGGTTAAGATCAAGAGAAGGTAATCCTTAAAAGAAGGCGGGGCCGGGCTCGTTCCGGCTCCGCTTTGTCTCATTTAAAACGGAGGTCGTATCATGAAACGATGCACGCGAACCATGCTTCTTTTTGCAGGGCTCATGCTTGCCTATGCCCCCTGCGCCTTCGCTGCACCCGAGAGTGCGGCATCCCCCGACACTGCGGTTTCTGCCGTTCCCGCCCCTGCGCCTGAAAACGCCCCTGCCGGGCCGGAAGGTGCGCCTGCCTTCGACACTTCCCCCGTGCCGGATCCCACTTCCGCCGCTGAACGCGAGGCCGCCCTCGCAGGTGCTGAGGACGTCAACGAGATAGACGCGGCTACGCCCCCCAAACGCCTCACGCTGGGCGAACGCCTCACGCTCCAGAACGCCGTCTGCGTCCTGTGGCACAACGCCCAGAAGCAGGAACCTGCCCCCGTGGAGAGCCTCGACCTCATGAACACGGACGCGCCCGACCATGTCTTCATCAGCCCCAGCGCGGGCTACTACTTTGAGAAGGGCGTGTGGGTGTTTGAGGGCCTCATCCGCGTGATGACGCCCGACAGCACGGGCATCGAAAGGATTCCCACCGTTCAGTATTTCAACGTGCACTTCGAGCCGAAGGAAGGCGGCTCTTTCTTCCCGGCAGTCGTCCACTTCACCAATGTCGGCGGCATCTAGGAGGCAGACCATGAAAAAGATACTCGCATCCCTTATCGTTCTGGCTCTTGCTTTCATGGCGTACGCCCCGGCCGATGCCGCCCCCAAGAAGCCCACGAAGCAGGACATCCTCGTGATGAAGCATAACCTGCTCACGCTGTGGAACATGGGCATCATGAATCCCCAGCAGGTGGACACCAGCGAAGCCCTGCATACGAGCATCAGCTTCCTCATACGCGGCCAGATGAACGAAAGCTGTGAAATGCGCCCCGACTATCCCGCCCGCTTCACCAATCTGCCGCCGAACTACGACCTGTTCTTCCCCAAGGCCGTGGTGGAAGATACGGCCTTCCTCGTGTTCAACGGCTTCATCGGCGAAGCCCGGCCCACCAGCATGTTCCTCGGCGCGGAAGGCTGGTATGTGGACAGCGAAAAGTACTACGCCGATATCGAGATGGACAGCGATTCCTTCCTGCCCTCCTACTGTACCATCGAAGCCATGATGCAGCAGGCCGACGGTACGCTCATCCTGAACGGCAAGGTGCGCCGCTTCAAGCAGCTCAATTCCGCAGAAGAAGTGCTCTTCGGCTCCGCTCCCTTCATGGCCCGCTTCGTGCCCACGGAACGCGGCTGGCAGCTCGTGAGCTTCATCTTCACGGAAGAGGCCATGGGCTAGGAATATCCCTATGAAACACGTTCTTTTCACGCTCCTTGCGCTTTGCCTGTTCGCTTCGCCTGCCTTTGCGGAACGTTTTGTTTCCCCTTCGGAAGACGCCTACACCCCGGCCTTCGACTCCGAGGGCTGTGTCCCCGTCGATGCCGCAGGCAAGGTGCTTGCCTTCGGGCCTGATGAAAGCCAGACCCTGCCTGAACTGGACTTCGCGCCCGTGTTCCTGAAGCAGGCGGCCAGCGACAGCACCGGCAAGGCTACGGTGACTTTCACCGCGCTGTCCCGCCAGAAGGAAGACCCCTTGTGCTACAGGGCCAGCGCAACAGTGAGGAAAGACGGCAGAACGCTGTCCATGACCGGAACGCTCACGCTCAGGAAGGCCGCCGCCTTTGATGGTGACGGCGCTACGGCTTACAGAAACGTGGCTACGGGCAAGACCGTGGAACGCATGAACACCGAGGTGCGCAACGGCTTCGTTTCCGGCGACCTCGAGCTTTCCGGAGATGGCGCCAGCTTTACGGGCATCGTCACGGCCTATTTCTGCTGGCGTTTCGACTGGAAGACGCAAAAACTCAGCGTTGCCCATTTCGAATGGCCCTCCAGATTCATAAAGGATTTCCAGAATCCGTATTTCAGCGGGGAGTGGAAGTAACACTCTGCAAAACAACCCCAACCGGGAGAGAATATGAAACGACTGACTGCCGCCATACTTCTTGGCCTCTCGATACTTGCGGCTCCGGCCTATGCCGCGAACGCTCCGCAGATGGAGATAGGCAAGGCCGAGTTCTACCTCAAGGAATTCGAGAAGGAAGTGGCCCGCGCCCAGGGTGCGGACATGGGCCGCTACTACAATAAGAACGAAGCCCTTTCGCGCATACAGA
Source organism: Mailhella sp. (assembly GCA_045543435.1). Classification (GTDB taxonomy): domain Bacteria; phylum Desulfobacterota; class Desulfovibrionia; order Desulfovibrionales; family Desulfovibrionaceae; genus Mailhella. The sequence continues at coordinate 9,911 of JAZQMJ010000100.1, read as the reverse complement.
ATCTGGCCATGGCCTACCCCGACGACCCCAAGGTCAAGGAACTCGTGCATCGTGCCAGCATGGTGCTCATGAAGAGCAAGGGCGACTTCATGGAGATTACCTCCGACATGACGGCCTACCTGCGCAACGAAAAGGAGATGCAGGAACGCTACCGCAAGCTCAGCCAGGCCAAATGGCAGGAACTGCTTGCCGAGAAACAGCCCATCACCAAGGTTTTCCCCACTCCGGAAGTGGAAAAGTCCGACCCGGACGATTACTTCGGCAAGTATGTTGTCCTGGAGAACGTGGTCTACCCGAACAACCAGTTCTACGGGGCTACCGGCGAATATATGTACGTGGGCAAGCGTTCCTCGGGCTTCTACTTCGTGGAGCTTTCGGGCCGCAGCTGGCTCGGCCCCTACGAAGCCGTGAAGCGTTTCCGCCGCTTCGTGGACCCCAGCCTTGGCGACACCCTCAAGTTCACGATCCTGGGCAAGATAACGGGCGTGGTCATGGAATCGCCCGATGCCAGCGAAAAGAAGCTCGCCCCGCAGGAATGGGGCTGGGTGGTCGAGCCGGAATTCCTCTACTCCGGCGAACGAGTGGTGGCCTACTATGACCCGAACCTGGAGAACTCCGGCACGTTCTTCGGAGAAGAGGACGTGGAGAAAATCAAGCAGGGCTGGTACACGGTGCGTTCCGTGCCCGAGAACGTCGATCCCAAGACGCTCATGGAGATATTCGCCACGGCCATCAAGGAAAAGAACTACGAGCTGTATAAGGAATGCATCAACCCTGTGCGCTATGCCAGCGACCTTGGCGAATCGCTCCTGCGCTATCACTGGGATCTGCACCAGGCCCGCTACCACGGCGAATATGTGCACGCCGTGTTCGACGAGCCCAAGATAACTGTGCTCAAAGGCCATGACGACAAGAACAACCTTGAGAACTTCTTCCTCGACAGCGGACAGCGCGAACAGCTCATTCAGCGAGCCGGCGAGAAGGAAGAAATGGCCATCGTCATGAGCCGCGCCTTTGAAGAAACAGGCAAACAGCGCGGCGCCAAGAACTTTCACGAACTGCGCCGCAAGGGCAAGGGGCGCTGGTACGTCAATACCTACGACGTTCGCTTCTAAGCCTTGCCCTGTCACTCCATCAAAGAAGGAAACGCTATGAGTTTCATGAAGAATATATTCCGTTATGCGGCGGCAGGCCTGCTTGTATGCGGGCTTTGCACGGCCACGCCTCCCGCGCAGGCTCTGGCGAACAAAGATACCAAACAGGCTCCCGTGGATGCCACCAAGTACCTCACCAAGAAGTTCAGGACGTTCATCGATGCGTATAACGCCCTTGACGATTGCGTGATGAACCGCCTGCCTCTGGATGCCGAATGGTCCGCCAAGGACCGCCCCTGGGAGCCCGACAAGATAGACGTGTGCAAGCCTAAGTTCGTGGCGGCAGAAAAAGCCCTGGAGGACGCCACCAACCTTTCCCTTGCCCCGCCTCTGCTCTGGAGCAGCAAGGCTACGGAAGACAGGATAAAGAACATCCTTACCACGGTTAAGGCTGTTACCGCTGAACTTTTCTTCGTGCCTCGCTTCTTCTGCTATATAAAGGACGACCACTCCAACGTGCTTGAAGCCATCCAGTACATGAGGCAGACCGGCCACTGGCTGAGGAGCGTAGCACCGGAATACAAGAAGCGCATGAAGGAGATGAGCGACAATCTCCAAAAATTCAAAGACAGGGGCGATGTCAACAGCCTGAAGGAACTCGGCAAGTATATCAAGTACGCCAACGGCAAGATGACTCCGGTCAACAGAGGCATCATGCTTTATGACATCGACAGGCACGTCAAAGCCTTCAAGGAAAAGAACAAGGCCCATATCGAGGCCTTGAATGCCGCCAACACCATCATTTCTTCCAACAAGACCGCCCTGTATGGTCCCGTCCTCAATAAGATAGAATCCATGAAGGACTCTCCTTATTATTACGAAGTCTTCAAGAGATCGTACGATAGCTTCGTGAATGACTCGTTCATGCGTGCGGAATTCGCGATCACGGAGCTTCTGGAATACTGGATGGAGCAGATACTGCCTAACGAGGCGAGATTCCTTGTCATGAAGGACCTGAACACCTTCGCCCCCCTGCTCGAACCCGTAAGTTCGTACAGCTATATCGAAGCATGGCAGAACGCCTGCCAGTACTATATCCCCAACGGCACGGACACACAGATAAAACGCGTAACCCTCGACTAGCACGGCCTGAAAAGCCATAACAGAAGCGCATCCTCCGCCGTTCAGGAAAGGCCTGTTCGGCAGGGGATGCTCCCCGCGACAAGCATCCTCAACTCTTAGGAGACGCCTTATGAACACCTCTCCCAAGCCTCAGAAGATCAGCCGTCGTTCCTTCCTCCTCGGTCTCGCCGCGCTCGTGGGCGTGACTGCCGCCGCTCCGGCCGTCGTCCTCGTGGAAGAAGCGGAAGCCCGTCCCGGGCCGCCGCATCATCATGACGGGCACAGGCCGCCGCCTCCCAAGCCGCACAGGCCGAGCAAGCCGCATCACAAGCGTCCCCACAAGCCGCCGCGCAAGCATCACCGCAAGCCGCCGCGCCCGCCGCACAAGCCCCATCCTAAGCCGCGCCCCAGGCCCCATCACAAGCCGCCGCACAGGCCTCCGCATCACCCGGGGCACAAGCCTCCGCATCGCCCCTAGGCTGGGCTGAAAAGCCATAAGAAAAGCGCATCCTCCGCCAGCACGGCAGGGGATGCGCTTCTTTCATAAGTTTTTGATGGATCACTTTTCCGGTGCGCCGTGTACTTCGCTCACATATCCGAGCACAGTGTCGAGGTACTTGATGCGCTGGGCCCACAGGCTCATTTTAGCGTCCATGCCCATACTGCGGTACATGGAGCCGCCACTGCCGAAGCCGGTGTAAACGGCAGTGCTGAATCCTTCTGCAAACTTCAGCCATGCGCGCTGGTCGGCAAGGAGCTGCTCGAAGAGCTTGGGGTCGGCATTCTTCAGGTAGCGCCGCGTTTCCTTCCACGTCTTGTTCAGAAGGGCGTCCAGCTTTTTGAAGGACTTGTCGAGTATCTCGGTGAGTTCAGTGGGCGTGCGGTATTTGTCGCTTTCGTAGGCCTGCTTGAAGCCTTCGTTCAGGATGCGTTCGGCCTGCGCAGCATAGCTGGGGGCGTCTTCCGCCAAGGCAGGGAGCGCAGGCGCGGCAAAGCACAGGGAAAGGGCAAGCACGAAGCCGGAGCAAATCTTTCTCACACTGTTCGTCATGGCGTTTTCCTTCTCTTACGGCTGGGAGCAGATGATACGGCTCATGGTATTGGCCAGTTCGCGGGAGCTGATGGAGGTATTGCCCACGTCCTTCATGAAGTGGAACTGGCTGTTGTTGCCGTTGGACCACGCCGGAAGCCAGTTGCACGAACGCACGCGCTGGCCTTCCATGGTCACCCAGGTGTTCGGCTTTTTGAGGTCGATGGGCTTTTCGTAGTCGAGGTCGTCGCAGGCAAAGGCGAAGGCTTCCATACTGCATCCCAGGCACTTCATGCGCACGAGCTGGGTCTGCAAGGCGCCGCCGCTGTTGCGGTTATACACTATCCATTCAAGATTCTTCACGATGCTGATAGGGTCGGTGGTTATCTCGCCTCTCTTCTGGAAGATGTGGGCGCCGTCGGCCTTGGGGCAGGGCGGGATCATGCGCTTGCCCTTGAAGATCCACCAGTTGGAAGCCTGATACTGGCGGGTACGGGTCTCGCCCTTGTTGCATTCGATGCTGTCCGGCTTGAAGGTGTAATATTCCTTGTCGCAGAGCAGGCATTCGAATTTCGTAAGCGTGATGCCGCGTTCGTTGGCGGCTTCCGCAGGCTGGCAGGTAAGGAAAGGCACAAGGGCCAGGGCCGCGAAGAAGAAGGTTTTCAGCATAGTATGCTCCTTGAAGGGTCAAGCGTCACCGCGCATGCGGTGCTCGTATTCGGCAAAGGTGGCCATGGAGTTCGTGAAGCGCATTTCCTTGAACATATCGGAGAACTGCGCGCCCCACGCCTCTTCCAGCCCGAGGGCCACGGCGTAGGGCAGTATGCGGTGGAACTCTTCGGGCGTTCTGTCCGGCGGGTTCTGGAAGTTCATGCGCTGGGCCTCCGCCGCGCCTATATACATGGCAAAGCCTTCGATATCGGCCAGTATGGGCATGGCGCGCTTGGCGGGCTGCTTCATGATAGGCATGAAAGCCAGCGGCATGAGCAGTATGCCGAACAAGGCAAGGTTGGCGAGGTTCGAGAAGTTCGAGAAAGCGAAGACGAGGCCGCCGCCAAAGAAGAACAGGATGACAAAGAGCAGAAGCTGCCACGGGCGCAGAAGGACGTCCAGAACGTTCTTCACCTTGAAGGTCAGCCAGCCGCCAAGCCCCAGCCACAGCAGGACGCGGAGCCAGCCCCAGCCTTCCATGACGTTCTGGAGCGGGAAGCCGAAGCCCGGTTCGAGGAGCACATCGTACAGCACGATGACAGGGAGCAGGCAGGCGTACAGCCCCAGCACGGCAAGGGTGGCCCTGCCCATTTCCTGCCACTTCATCCACAGGCGATGCGCGGATTCTGCGAGCTTGCGGCAGAGGAAGCACACTATGCCCACAGCGGCCATGACCGCGAGGGTGACGTACATATCGCCGCCGTACTTCGACCACAGCCACGCCTGCACGGCGATCACGGCCCCGTAGCAGAGCATGAACATGAAGAGCACGAGATCGGTACGCAGGTTCCACAGGCCGCGGTACAGGCGGGCAAGCTCCACATAGGCCGTTTCGCGCAGGCTGGCGATGAGCCACGGGCGGTCGCCGCTCAGGGTGACACAGCGGCGCGGCTCTTCCTCGCCTTCTGTCCACCATGTTTCGAAAAGGCGATGATAGGTGAGCACTTCGGCATCGTCGAATCCCTTGCCCGCTTCCAGCGTTTCGAGCCAGCGGCGGCGCTGGCGCTGTGTCGTGCCTTCGGAAGGTATCTTCTCGGGAGCGGATACGGGGACGGCCTCGTTACAGGCCACGTTCGCCTGCGCTTCGAGTATGCGCTGGGCCTCGGCGTTCACCTTTTCAGCCGTGGCCGCAGGCGTATAGATATTGTAGGGATCCTTGCGCGTGCCCGTGCCGGTGAGTTCCACCATCTTCTGCGCGGCGAGGTTCATGAGCAGGGCCGCAAAGCCGCGTGAAGGCAGATAGGCTGCATTGCGGATATAGGCCATAGCCGCAGGGGAGAGCGGGCGTCCGTCCGGTCCTTCGGGCGGGTAGAAAAGAGGGGCGGCAGGCTTGGGATGCGGATCGCGTCCGAAGACGAACCAGAGCCCTCCGCAGGCCGCGAGAAGAAGGGTGAAGAGCCCCCACATGGCGATGTTCACGGTGGAAACGATGGCTTCCGAGCCGTCGGAGGCCACCACGCCCTTGTTCCACTCCACGGCAACTTCGAAGCTCTCGCGTTCACCAAGGGGTTCAAGCGCCTTGAAGAGGGCCGCGCCGTCCTTGGCTATCCACGACTTCACCGGGCGATGGCCGCCGGTCTCGTGGCCGAGGCGGGCTTCCTGCTTCAGCACCTTCGCGCCTTCGGGAAGGGAGATGGCGCAGGAGAGCATGACGCCTTTTCCTGCGGTGCCCGTTCCCCACACGTCCCATACGATGCGGTCGACATCGGACTTGAAAAGCACGCGGGAGCTGGTCCTGTAGGTGACGGAATAGTCGTGGCTCTGGCGGCTGCTGTCTGTCGCGGAGAGGACGAGCGTGCGAGTGGTGACGCCGTTCTGGGTGACGGCGGATATGGTAGGCTGAACAGGCTTGCCGTCCACTTTCACGCTCACCACGTCCATGGGAGCTTCCTGCACGAAGGGGGAATGGCTGGCGTAGGGGCGGGACACAGCGTCCAGCGAGCGTTCCAGTGCAGGGCCGAAGCCCTTCATGTTCTCGACTATGGTCACTTCGCCGCTGGGCAGGACTTTAACATAAACGAAACAGGAGGGAGCGCTTGCGGCAGGCGCAGTGGCGGGCGAGCCGAAAAGCAGGCCGATGCAGAGGAAAAGAATGGAGAAAAGAGCGCGCATAGTACCTCCCAGTTTGTTTGACCATGCCACAGATAAAAGGGCGCGGACAATTACCCCTGGGGTGAAATTGGTCCATTTAAACGGCTTTTTTTCTCATATTTCACCCTTGGGGTGATAGCGGCGAACATTAAGCAGAGGTATAAGAAGGGAGAATTGCTATCACCACGCGAGCGATACACAGGAGGCCCCATGAAAATGCGCTGTCTGAGCCTGGCTCTGAGCTGCCTTGTCTGCCTTGTCCTGACCATCGGCATCTGCCCGGCCCGGGCGGCCGATGACGTTTCGCCCGTGCCTGCCCTCGTTTCCGATGCCGACTCCGCCGGCACCAACGTGCGCGTCGCTCCTTCGGGCGAGGTGGCATTCGTGATGCCTTTTGCCGCCGGCCCGCGCATAGTGCACGTTCTGGAATCGAAGAAGGGATGGTTCCGCGTGCGCTCCTTCCCCATCGAGGAGTATGAGATGGAGGGAGCGTCCACCGTGCCTGCCGGGGGCTGGATGCACGGCTCCGTTCTGGCCCTTTGCGCCTGCGCCTCTGAAGACGGCGACCCGTGGCTCTACATAGCTCCGAACTGGCAGGCCGGGACGGATATGCAGATCCCCGGCGCTTCCCCTCTCCGCCCCCTCGAACGCAAGGGCGAATGGCTGAAGGTGCGTGCCGCGAAGGACGGGAAGGCTGTCGAACGCTGGGTGAATGAACAGCAGGTTTCGGCCAGTGTGGGCGACCTCGTCGAATGTCAGGCCCGTATCGTGAAGGGCTGGAAGAAGCAGTGAGGGAAGCCATGAACGTATGCCGCATGATCTGGGCTGGTCTGGCCAGCTTTCTCATCCCGCTGTTCACGCCCGGAACTTCGACCGCCGCGCCCGTGCCGGCTATCCCTGAAAACGGCGTGGTGCGCTACTTCCACTATTGGTCGGAATACGGCGAAAAGTCCGTCCGCCCTGGAGGGCTGGAGCGTGTGCGCTTCGAACTCCAGCGGAACAGACTCTATTTTTCCCAGGGCCGCCCCATCCCCGATACGTTCAGCACGCAGACTGACGGCTCTCTGAACCGCGAACTCGTGCCTGTGCTTGCCGCGCTCGACCTCGCCGACTGGCCCGGGCAGATGGACGATTCCAAGCTCTACGGCCTTTCCGACAAACAGAAGGCCCGTGTGTGCCGCTGGCATCTCAGTGTGACCCTTGAACCTGAAAAGGCTGGAGCGCATCCGCTGACCATCGCTTTTTCCGGAACGGACGACGGTACGAGTCCCAGGCGCCTCGCCGCCGAGCAGGCCTTCCGTGACTTCTTCGGCCCGAAGATAGACGCCCTGAAGGCCGCCACTCCGCGCAAACTGACCGGTCTGCTCTGGCTGGGGCACGGCGTTTCCTACGACTTCGGCGTGGAAGAGAACGGCATCGTCACCCTCGAACGCCGCAAGGACGGCAGGCGCAGGAGCATGAACCTGTCCCCCGGCTTTGTGGACGAGCTGGACAGCCTCATCCGCGCTTCGGGGATAGAGAAGCATCACGCCTTCTTCCAGCGTTCCGAAGAGTGGTCGAAGCGGTTCAGTCTCAGCATCAGCTTCGATACGCGCCAGCGCATAGAGGTCATTGGCCACAGCGGAGAAGGCGGCACGCCGGAGGGCTTCTTCGAGGCTTTCGCTCCTCTGCTCAAGGCCATGGACGACGCGATGGACGCCCCTGCGGGCAAGGCTCTGCCTCCCACGAAGCTCTCCGCGCTGGAATTCCGCGTGTTCGGCATGGTCATCGGGGAAGACGTGCGCCTCTACGAGCGTTTGGATAAAGGCGGCCCCGTCCTCGTACTGAACCGCAGGGTAGGCTATTCAGACAAAAACTGCCGTGAAGCCATACTCGACGCCGCCCAGCTCGCGGAGCTGGAAGCCCTTCTGGAAAAGAACGGCGTGCGCGAGTGGAACGGATTCAAGGGCCGCCCGCTCATGGACGTGTTGGACGGCGAAGGCTTCTCCTTCTCCCTTACGCTCCGTGACGGCACGAAGATATCCGCCAGCGGCGAGAATGCCTTCCCAGGCAATTACGGCAGTTTCCGCAAAGAACTCAGGAGCTTTGCCGACAAGGTGCTCGGTGGGCAGGAGTGACCATGAAGAAGATACTTCTTTCCTGCCTGCTTATCCTTCTGGCCTGCACAGCTTCCGCCCAGGAAAGGCTCACCGATCTCGATATGGCGAAGATAGCCCGCTTCGGCTTCGGCAATATACTCACCGGAGCATGGATGCCTCAGGCCGGCTGGGTGTCGGCTGAAGACCTGCAAGGTTCAGAGCGTTTCCACTTCGTACGCATCTGGGGAGGCGAGGCCTGCCGCCTCGTCGGTCAGAACGGAACGAAGGAAGCTGAGGCCGTCATCTCCGCCATACACAGCGAACATCCGGGCGAGTTCAAAGGCGCGAATCCGGGCGTTCCCAGTTTCGATACGCACAGCGAGTCTTCCTCCGTCCACGAGCCTTCCGGTCTGCTCACCATACTGAGTCCGTGGGAAGTACAGCCGCGCCTGCCCGTGGCACTTTCTCTGAACAGCCAGGTCTATCGGGACATCGTGAAACGATTCCTCGCCTCGCTGGGGCTGAACGCCGAAAAGCCCGCTCTCACCCAGCTTTTCAAGATAGACCTCGAAGGCGACGGCGTGGACGAAGTGCTCATCTGCGCCCAGAACATCGCCGCCAAGGGCGAGGCCAGCTTCGAGGCCGACCAGCCCCTCATCAAGGGGACGGGGCTGCCCGGCGCGGCACAGCCCGGAGCGTATTCCGTGCTCCTGCTCCGCAAGCTGGTGGATGGGAAGGTGGCGGAACTGCCGCTCCATGTCTTCGTTTCTCCCAAGGGCTCTGCTCCGGGTGACGACGACTGGACGCCGCCTGTCGTCGGCAGGTTCTATCAGACAGCCGACCTCAACGGCGACGGCGTGCTGGAGATCATAGCGGGCACGGCCTTTTACGAAGGGTACGATTACCGCGTCTTCGAAGTGAAGGGCGGCAAGGTGCGCGAAGTCCTGTCCTGCGGGGCGGGCGGTTAGGAGGGCGCGATGAAAGCCATGTGGTGCATCATGCTTGCGGCTCTGGCCGGCCTCCTCCTCACCGCCTGCTGGCCTGAGGAAAAAGCTCCGCTCTGCGGCGGAGTTACGGACAGGACTGACCATTCTGTGCCGAAGGCCATAGTCTCCAAGCAGATATCGGCTGTCGTCGCTTCGTTCTGGCTCCGGGATGAGGAGGGGCGAGGCACACGCTGGAAGCTCAGTGCGAAAAAGGACAGCTCCGGCGGCGTGTCCGTCAGCGTAGAGGGAGCAGTGAAGGAAGAGGCTCAGGCTGAATCCGCCTTCCTCGATGCTGTGCAGGAAGTCATCGATCGCTTCGAGCTGGCGAAGCTCAACGGCATCGACCGCGTGACCGCCGGCCTGCCGCCCGCGTACAGCCCGACATGGCTCAGCGTGGACTACGCCAGCGGCGAGCGTCTGTACTTCCAGATGAACGGCGACCCTAAAGCGGAATGGCCGCGCGCACTGCTCGAAATTTTTCTTGGATCCGCCAGTCGCTGAGCTGGCTCATCATGCCTTTCGGTTTAGTCTTGAATGAAATCGCATTGTTATACACAGGAGACTCCATGAACAAACTCACTGCCGCCATGCTCCTCGGCCTCATGCTGTGCTCTTTCCAGGCCTATGCCGGCCCCGCTCCCCACAGCGAAGTGGCCAAGGCCAATATCTATCTCACCGACTTTGAGAAGGAGGTGGCCCGCGCCCAGGGTGCGGACATGGGCCGCTACCATAACCGCCGCGAGGCCCTCACCCGCATCCGCGAGCTGGTGCGCCTGTACCCTGACGACCCCAAGGTGCA
>JAZQMJ010000099.1:0-7832 GCA_045543435.1 Mailhella sp. | reverse complement strand
CGACGGAAGAGATGTTGATGATGCGGCCGTGGCGCTGGCGAGCCATGATCTTGGCGGCTTCGCGCAGGAACATGAAGGCGCCGCGCAGGTTGGTGTCCAGCACCTTGTCGAAGTCTTCATCCTTCATGCGGAGCACGAGGCCGTCGCGGGTGATGCCGGCATTGTTCACCAGAACGGCGAGGTCCACCTTGCCCTTCACTTCGTCGGCGAAGAAGGCGGCCACCTGATCGGCGTCGGCAGAGTCCACGCGGAAGGCGCGGGCAGAACCGCCGGCGGCCTCGATCTCGGCCACGACAGCGTCGGCCGCTTCAGGACGGCTCACATAGGTGAAGAAGATCTGATATCCGGCCGCGGCCAGAGTGAGGGCGATGGTGCGCCCGATGCCGCGGGAGCCGCCGGTGACGACGGCAGTGGGGGTAAGCTCGCTCATGACATGCTCCTGAATGAGGGGATGATACGCGTATTCACCGGAAATGACAACGGCGAAACTAGGCGAGAAGCGCGGAACCCCAGGTCATGCCGCTGCCGAAGCTGGTGAGCAGGACCTTCTGACCGGGTTCGAGCCGGCCCGAGTTCCGAGCATCGGCCATGGCCACGGGGAGCGTGGCGGCCGAAGTGTTGCCGTAATGCTGTACGTTGGCGAATACCTTGTCCTCTCCAAGACCAAGGCGCTCGCCCACGGCTTTGATGATACGCAGGTTGGCCTGATGGGGGATGAACAGATCCACATCCTCGAAGCTCATGCCGTTGCGCTCGAGCAGGCTCTGGCTCTCTTCGGCCATGTTGCGCACGGCGTGCTTGAACACGGCCATGCCCTGCATGGAGACGAACCATTCCGGGCCGATGCTGTCGCCGACCTTGATGTGGGCGGCAGTGCCGCCGCCTATCTGGATGAGGTCGCGGAGCGAACCGTCGGAAGCGCAGGAAACGTCGGCCACACGCCACAGAGGCTTCTCGCAGGAGGAGCGCAGGACCACGGCTCCGGCGGCATCGCCGAAGAGGACACAGGTGGCGCGGTCCGTGAAGTTGGTGCGGCGGCTCAGCGATTCGCAGGCCACGAGCAGGACGACGGCTTCAGGATGCAGAGAAAGAGTGGCACGGGCAAGTTCAAGGCCGTACACGAAACCGGTACAGGCGGCATTGAAGTCCATGCACATCACGCGGCCCATGCGGCCGGAAGAAGCGGAGATGCCGAGCTTGCCTGCGATGACGCAGGAAGTGCTGGGGCTGAGATGCTCGGGCGTGCAGGTGGCGACGAAGAGATGCGTCACGTCTTCTGGGGCAAGACCGGCTTCGCTCAGCGCGGCACGGGCGGCTTCCACGCCGCAGTCGGAACCATTGGCGTCATCATCGAGGATATGACGCTCCTTGATACCGGTGCGGGTAGTGATCCACTCGTCGGAGGTCTCCACCATTTTCTCGAGGTCGGCGTTGGTGAGCACACGAGAAGGGACAGAAGAGCCGAGACCGCAGATGTAGCAGGGATGGTTCATAGAGATGCCCGAATGTCCCTCCATCCTTGATGGATGAGGAGGGGAACACCCTTTTGAAGACAGGACGAGCCAGACGGCACTGCCCTGAGAGGAAGCCGCGCATTTCCCGCAGAGGGGCGAAGCGGCCGGGAGGCGCCCTGCCCGCACATCAGGCAGACAGGAGCGAACTGGCACGCCGGAGGCAGGAGCCCTGCCCCCGAGCGCGAAAGAGGTTCGCAGAGCGCATCGCCTATATTAAGGATGCGGCCTGCAGGCCCGAAGGCCAGAGCCTCCTTTCCTGAAAGGAAGAGAGGCGAAAACAGCTCGCTACAGAGACATAGCGTAGCTGGAAAGTTCTTCGTTGGCGCTGATGGCTTCCACCAGACGCTGCTGGGTACCCTTGGCGATATAGGAGTTGGCCATCTTGACCGCACTGCATATTGCCTTGGGATTGGATTTGCCATGGCACACGATGGCTATGCCCTTGAGACCGAGCAGAGGGGCGCCGCCGTATTCGGCATAGTCCACGATCCTCTTGAAACTCCGGAACGCAGGCATGGACAGAAGCCCGCCGATACGGGAGAGCAGACCGTTGCTCGTGAGCTCTCTCTTGAGCAGATGGCGGATGGAACGGGCCAGACCTTCGCTCAGCTTCAGGGCTACGTTGCCCACGAAGCCGTCGCACACCACCACGTCCACATCGCCCACGAACAGATCGCTGCCTTCGGCATTGCCGACGAAGTTAAGGTGAGCGGCCTGCTTGAGCAGGTCATAGCTCTCCTTCACCAGAGGATTGCCCTTGCCTTCCTCTTCACCGTTGCTCAGAAGGGCCACGCGGGGTTCTTCGTAGCCAAGGATATCCTTGACGAAAGTAGAGCCCATGACAGCGAACTGGAACAGGTGATGGGGGCGGCATTCCACGTTGGCACCTACGTCCAGAAGGAGCATGGGGGACTTTTCCGTGGGCATGAGAGAGGCCAGTGCGGGGCGTTCCACACCGGGGATGCGCCCGATGATGAACATGCCGCAGGCGTAGGCCACACCAGAGTTGCCGGCGCTGATGAACGCGTCGGCCTCGCCCTGACGGACCAGCTTGCAGGCCACATGCATAGAGGAATCGCGCTTGCCGCGCACGACTTCAGACGGCTTGTCGGTCATCTCTATGATCTGGGTGGCGTTCACCACCTCATAGAGTTCGCCTTCGCCATCTTCGACCTTGAGTTCCGCAAGGACTTTGCGGATCTCTTCCTCTATGCCGACGAGGATGACTTTGGCCCCGGTCTCACGGGCGCCCTGAAGAGCTCCGGGAACGACCACGGAGGGGCCGAAATCCCCTCCCATGGCGTCCACGGCGAGTCTTGCGCGATTACTGCTCATCGGCGGCGACAGCTTCCACCTGGCGGCCATCGTACTTGCCGCAAGCGGGGCAGACGGAGTGGGGCTTGGTGGGAGCACCGCAGGAGCAGTAGATGACGGTGGGCTTAGCCACACGGTCATGGGAACGACGCATACCCTTCTTGGAGTGGGACTTCTTGTTCTGCTGAACGGCCATGGTTTTTCTCCTTATGCGGAAACGGGGCTTTTAGCCCTGTCGTTTCACTTTCAGTTGACGCAGAGCAGCCAGACGGGGATCCCCATTGTCGAGGACGCAGCCGCAGGCACCTTCATTAAGATTTTTGCCGCACTCGGGGCACAGGCCCTTGCAGTCCGGCTTGCAGAGAGGCTTCACCGGCAGCGCCAGCGAGAATTCCTCCCACAGGAGCGCGGCGAGATCGAGGAAAGGCGCACCGCCTTCCATAGTCACCACGCATTCGTCCAGGATTTCAGTAGGCTCTTTCCCTTCTGGTTCGGTTTCGTCGGCTCGGGGATAATCCTCGAATTCGTCGAAGCTCTGGTTCAGCACCACAAGGGTTTCTTCCATGCAGCGGTTGCACGGCATGGACACCACGCCTTTGATGACGCCGCGAAGCAGACAGCCGTCTTCCTGCGGCAGGACGAGAACCTCGGCCTCCACAGGCTCAACTATGCGGCATGACATACCAAATTCGCCAAGGCGGCGCACCCATACGGCCTCATCAGTGACCTTGTAGGTGGCACCCTGCGGGGGTATCTCGTTCAGTGCGATGTGGTTAAGATCCATACATTACCTCTGGAAACATGACAAAATACCGAGGGGGGGCACATTTGTCAAGCATTGCGTTAGATACAGATGCGGATTCCCCCTCCTCCGCTAGCGCTTCTTCGCCGCCTTGGAGGGCTTCTCCACCACAGCCACCTTGGAGATGACCATGGAATCGCGCAGTCCCATGCCGGCGAGACGGCCGCGCAGGGCCTGATATTCTTCCACCGTGCCACGCATGAGCACGGCCACATAATGCAGTTTCCTGTCGCCGCGGGCGGACTTCGTCAGTCTGGTCCGCATCCCGGCCTTGCGGAGGCGTTCGCCGAGACGCTGGGCCCCTTCGGGATCATAGAAGGTCGCCACGCGAAGCTCGTAGTCGAAGCGGGCGGCGCCCGGCTCGGCCTTGGCGGGCTTCGGCTCTTCCTTCTTCTCCTTCTTCACGGCAGGCTTCTTCTCTGCGGCGCGGGCCTTTTCCACGCGCTCCGCCTTCTTCGCGGCCTTGTCTGCCGCGGCGGCGGAAAGCACGCCTTCGCTCTCGCGGGCCTTCAGGCTGGTCATGAAGCGAAGCTCTTCTTCCGTGATGATCTTCTCTTCCGTCTCAGCCAGAGCGTCCTTCTTTTCCGGAGCGAGGGTCTCAAGCTCCAGGGCCTGGGGGAGAGGCATGGTGCCGCGCCCCACGATGACGCCGGAAAGGAACGTGAAGCCCAGAAGGGCTACACCCAGAACGCACATGGTCACCAGCGCGGAGGGAGTGACGGTGACGTTCCATGCGAGCAGACTGCGCTCGCCGCGGCACTCGCCCTCCTCCTGCTCCGCACTGCCCCGTTTTCCGGATGCGCCTTCAGAAACGGGAACGCCGACAGAAGGCTCGAAGGCCTCGTCGAAGCCTTCGGAAGCGTTCTGCCGCCGTTCTCTTTCGCTGTTCGTCTTCGCGCTGGAAGAGGTATTGCGGTAAAAGGCGCTGGGCATGCTACATGGATTCCGGAGCGCTCACACCGAGCAGATCGAGGCCGTTGGCGATGACCACGCTCACAGCGCGCAGGAGGGCGAGGCGAGCCTTCATGACGGCTTCATCGTCGCCGCTGAGCACAGGATTGTTGGCGTAGTAGCTGTGCAGGCGGCTGGCCAGCTCGTTGAGGTAGAAGCTCACGGGATGGGCCGCACGGGCGCGGGCGGAGTCTTCCACCACGTTGCGGAAGCGGTCGGCTTCGCGCAGGAGGGGAAGGTCGTCGGCGGAGGTCAGGCAGGCGAGCATGTCGGCCGTGCACTTGGCGGGCAGCTGCACACCGCGGTCGGCGGCGCGGCGCAGGAGGGCGGCCACGCGGGCGTGGGCGTACTGCACATAGTACACGGGGTTGTCCATGCTGCGCTGCTTCACGAGCTCGAGGTCGAAGTCGAGGGGGGTGTCGCTCTTGCGGGAAAGGAACATGTAGCGGGCGGCATCGGCGCCGACGTCGTCCAGGACTTCGCGCAGGGTCACGAATTCACCGGCGCGGGTGGACATGGCCACAGGCTCGCCGCCGCGCATGAGGTTCACCATCTGGATGAGCACCACATGGAAGTCGTTCTGCGGGTCGCGGCCCATGCACTGGATGGCGGCGCGCATGCGGGGCACATAGCCGTGGTGGTCGGCGCCCCAGATGTCGATGCTCTCGTCGAAGCCGCGCTCGAACTTGTTCACATGGTAGGCGATGTCGGAAGCGAAGTAGGTGAGGTAGCCGTCGCCCTTGCGGAGCACGCGGTCCTTGTCGTCGCCGAACTGCTCGGTGGCCAGCCACACGGCGTCGTCCTTGTCATAGACGAGGCCCATGCCGCGGAGCTTGTCGAAGGCTTCCTCGACCTTGCCTCCGTCCACGAGGCTCTTCTCGGAGAACCAGACCTGATGTTCCACGCGGAACTCGTTCAGGTCTTCCTTGATGCCGGCGAGGATCTGGGCGCAGGCGTACTCGTAGCAGACGTTCTTGGCTTCGTCTTCGGGCAGGTTGACAGTGTTCGGGTCCTTCTCGAGCATCTCCTTGGCGATATCGATGATATAGTCGCCGCGGTACCAGCCCTTGGGGTCTTCGGGGAACTGCACGGGCAGGCCGCAGACCTCGCGCATGCGCAGATACACGGAGTCGCCGAGCAGGCGCATCTGGCGGCCCGCATCATTAATATAATATTCAGTGGACACGTCGTAGCCGGCGAAGCGGAGCAGGCGGGTGAGGGAGTCGCCCACAGCGGCGCCGCGGCCATGGCCGATGTGCAGAGGACCGGTGGGGTTGGCGGAAACGTATTCCACATTGATGCGGCGGCCGTCGCCGCTCTTGGAGGAGCCGAAGGCCCTGCCCTGCTCTTCCACGTCCATCACCACTTCCTGCCAGAAGGAGGGAGCGAAGGTGAAGTTGATGAAGCCGGGGCCGGCGATCTCGGCGGTGACGAGGCCGGGGAACTTCTCGCACACGGCGGCCATGAGCTTTTCGGCGACCATGCGGGGAGCGGCCTTGGCCTGCTTGGAAAGCACCATGGCGAGGTTGGTGGCGAGGTCGCCGTGCTTCACGTCCTTGGGAGTTTCGAGGACGGCCTTTTCGGGCCATTCCCAGCCGTTCTCGGCCACGATGCCGCGGAGGGCCTTCTCGATGAGTATGATATCGCGCATTGCTGATTAACCTTCAAATGCCTTGACGGAGTCGAAGTTGGCGATGTGGAGCGTGCTGTAGTCGTTGTCGTCCACGTCGATGGCGGAAAGGATGGGGCGCACCATACGGCTGGTCACGCCCTGCGGGCCGAATTCGATCCAGCGGCGCACGCCGTTCTTCCACATGTTGCCGATGGTGTCGATCCACTGCACGGAGGAGGTCATCTGCTTGCGCATGGCGTTGCGGATGAGGTTGGGCTCAGTGAGGGGCTCGCCGTTCACGTTGGAATAGATGGGGAAGATGGCGGGCTGCCAGTCCTGCTTGTCCACGAGCTTGACGAACTCGGTGTTGGCTTCGGCCATCATCGGAGTATGGAAAGCGCCGGAAACGGCCAGCGGGAAGAACTTGCCGCGCACGGCATTCTCCTTGAGGCCTTCGTACACCATTTCGAGGGCCTTCTTGTGGCCGCTGATGACGTACTGGGCGGGGGTGTTCTTATTGGCCACGCGCACCACCTTGCCGGTGGCCTCGGAAGCCTGCTTGGAGGCTTCTTCCAGAAGGTCGAGAGGCAGGCGGAGCACAGCCATCATGGAGCCTTCGTGGTCGGGGTCGGCGTCGGCCATGAGCTGGCCGCGCAGGGTGACGAGTTCGAGCACCTTGTCGAAAGGAAGCACCTTGGCGGCGGCAAGGGCCGCGAATTCGCCGAGGCTGTGGCCGGCGGCGGCCACGGGGGTGAAGCGGTCCACACAGCTCAGGAACAGGGCGAAGTTCACCACAGTGAGGGCGGGCTGCAGGGTGCGGGTCTCGGCCATGAGGGAAGCGTCTTCGCTCTCCCAGTATATTTCGCGAAGAGGCTGGCCGCTGATGGCCTCAGCCTTCTTCCAGAGGTCCATGATGTCGGACGAAGCCTCGGCGAGGCGGCGTCCCATGCCGGTGGCCTGCGCCCCCTGGCCGGGGAACAGGATGGCTGTCTGCATATTGCTCATTCCATACTCCTCGATGGATTATGGGGTGGGTACATGATAAGGCCGCCCGCGAGTAGGGGCGGCCCGCGTCAGACTAGTCGTAGCGGACGGAGCTGAACTTCATCAGCCTTTCCAGATTATGATGCGCTTCCAGATAGCGGAAGGTGCCGGTCTTGGCACGGATCATGAGCGAATGGGTCACGGCGCCGGTGCCGGTGTAGGACACGCCGCCGAGGAAGGTGCCGCCGGAGATGCCCGTGGCGGCGAAGAAGGCGTCGTCGGCCTTGATGAGGCTCTCCACGGAGAGGACTTCGTCAAGGTTGGTGCCTTCCTTGATCATGATGTCGCGCTCGGCCTGGGACTGCGGATCGAAACGGCCGAAGATCTGGCCGCCGAGGCCCTTGATGGCGCAGGCGGAGATGACGCCTTCGGGGGTGCCGCCGGTGCCCATCATGACGTCCACGTCCACGTTGGGGTCGACGACCATGAGGGAGCCGGCCACGTCGCCGTCCGTGTGCAGGGTGATGCGCGCGCCGGCCTTGCGGATATCGGCGATGAGCTGCTTGTGGCGGGGCTTGTCGAGAACGAACACGGTGATGTCGTTCACGTCCTTGCCGAGGGCCTTGGCCACGGCCTTGAGGTTGTCTTCGACGGG
>JAZQMJ010000098.1:0-7488 GCA_045543435.1 Mailhella sp. | reverse complement strand
ATTCAGAGAAACATAAGTTTCTCAAATCGAACTCAAAGCTCTAATTTCCCAACTCGCTATTCACTTGTCAAAGAACCGCCGCCGCTCATCAGCGGCGAAAATGCTTTATGCATCATTTGCTTCTTCCTGTCAACAACTTTTTTCAAAGTTTTTTTCAGGAAGGCGTTTCAGCACCTCGCTCTTCCCTGCCCCGTAGGGCTTTCTCAGAGCCGCTGTGCCTCAGCGCGAGGTCCGTTTATGCCCAAGACGGGCTGACTTGTCAAACACTTTTTTCATAAAATCTTTAAATATCTTAATTTTTTAGCGCAGGCCTTTATATTATCAGGACTTATTTTGTGAAAACAGCCCGGAGGCATCACAAAGCATCCGGGCTGTCAGAGCTACAATACCTTATAGAAGGCAGTCCCGAATATTTGCTCAGTTCTGCCGCTTGATCGTCTTGCCCACAGCGAACGCCCTGGCTACGAATTCACCGGTGGCATAATACTCGTTGACCAGAGGTGCGTAGTGCAGAGCAGAGACTCTGGCGGGATCAGGGAAACCTTCCGGAGTGAGGCAGTCCTTTTTCACCTTCACATCCATGATCTCCCCTATGAACTGCGTATGCGAACCAAGATCCAGAGTGTGGCGCAGGAGCAGTTCCAGCACGACAGGACATTCGGCCACATAAGGAGCATCCACATGCTCGCCAGCCGACGCCGTCAGCCCGAGCGCGGCAAACTTGTCTTCCACCTTTCCGGACACCAGGCCGATGAAGTCCGCCATGCCAGCCTGATCCCGGGCCGGCAGACTCACCGTGAATGCCTGACGCTCCGTAAGGGCGTGGTACGTCCATGTGGAACGGCGCACGGAGACGGCAAGGCACGGCGGCTGACTGCTGCAGAGGCCGCCCCATGCAGAGGCCATGATATTCGGCTTACCCTCAGAATCATACGTCCCGACGAGCATCACCGGCATAGGAGAAAGAAAAGCCTGCGGTCCCAGAGAAATCAGCATATCGGCCTCTGTCTTTAAAGGGGCTGGAAGGCCCACACGGCCTTTCCATAATAATAGATGGGCCATTCCTCATCGGAAATGAAGCGCGCGCCCTCTTCCTGTACGGCTTCCGCCTTCACGCTCCAGCCGCCTTCGACTCGGTGCGCCCTGCGGAAACAGAGCTGGCGCCCTTCGAACACGGCTGCGATATCACCTTCGCCAGCAGGAGCCCCCTGAAGGACCGCGACCATCGCCCCCTTGTTCAGCACTGGGGCCATATCCGCTTCAAGCAGGCGGAAGACCTTGGCCCCCTTCGGCAGGAATTCCGAAGGGAAAACCTGTCGCAGGGCTTCGGGGAACGAGCCGTCCGGCATCTGCAGGACGGAATGCACCGGCGTTTCTTCGCGCGCGGCCAAAGGATAGAACGGCGTATCCGGCTCGTGGAGCTGGAGAGGAGCATTTTCCTGCGGCGGCTGATACCACTCGCCCCGGCGGAATCTTTCTATCTCCTTGAGCTTGGCGGCATCATAGACAGGACCGACGCCGAAACGCTGCCAGTCGAAGCTGACACCGCAGGCATCATAAAGGCGCATGCACCATTCGGCCGGGATGCTCCCCCGCTTTTTCGCCTCGGAGATGCTGGCCTGCTTCATATCCAGAATGTTGGCCAGCTCAGTCTGCGTGCGTACGCCCGCGGCAAAAAGCATTCTCGCATAAACGGCTTCGAACGACTGCATGCGCCTTTCCTGTTACTTTATAGGCTGGAGGAGCGGACTGTCGGGCGTGAGCACCATGCGGGTGTTCTCGCCCAGAGACTTGCGCAGAGCCTCAAGGCCGCGCTGGAAGGAGAAGAACTCCGGCGACTTCGAGAAGGCCTCGGCATAGATGCGGGCAGCCTCGGCATCGCCTTCACCGCGCAGGACCTGCGACTTCTTGTTGGCTTCCGCCAGGATGAGTGCGCGCTCCTTGTCGGCTTCGGAGCGGATCTTCGTCGATTCTTCGGAACCTTCGGAACGATACTGCGTAGCCTGGCGTTCACGCTCGGCGCGCATACGATCGAAGATGGCGCGCTGGTTCTCGGCGGGAAGGTCCGTACGCTTGATGCGCACGTCCACGATCTTGATGCCGAACTCGTTCATCTGCTGGGAAGTCTTCTCCGTGACAGAATCCATGATGGCGGTACGCTTGTCGTTCACCACTTCGGTGAGCGTATGACGGCCGATATGGGCACGGATCTGCGAATAGATGACGGCATCGAGGCGGGCCTGGGCGTTGGCTTCGGTGCGCATGGTGCGGTAGAAGCGCAGAGGATCGACGATCTTCCAGCGTGCGTAGTTGTCGAGCACCATGGACTTGAGGTCGCTGGTCAGGGCTTCTGCCGGGCGGGCGTCATAGTCGAGGATTCGAGCGTCGAAATAGACCACATTCTGGATGAAGGGCAGTTTCATATGCAGACCGGGCCGATAGACCTTGTCCAGAGGATGGCCGAGCTGGATGACGAGGGCCTGCTGGGTCTGCTGGACGATGAACAGGCTCTGCTGGAGCAGGATGACCACACCGAGCAGAAGGAACACGAGTATGGAGGACTTGAAGCTTCTCATCACTTGCCTCCCTTCCAGGAATCGAGCGGGAGCAGAGGCAGGACCTTGCTGCCGGCATCGGACGGAAGCACCAGCTTTTCCATGCCGGGCTTGCTCAGGATATCTTCGAACGTCTCGTAGAGCATACGCTTCTTGGTCACATCTTCGGCCTTTTCGTATTCCTTCAGCACCGAGAGGAAGCGCTGGGCTTCGCCTTCGGCCTGGCGAACGCGGGTCTGCTTATAGGCTTCAGCCTCGTTGACCACCTGCTGGGCCTTGCCCTGCGCCTTGGGCAGGATGTCGCGGCGATAGGCTTCGGCTTCATTGATGCTGCGCTGCTTGTCTTCACGGGCGCTGGCCACGTCCTTGAAGGCATCACGCACTTCCTTGGGGGGCTGGACGTCCTGCATCTGCACGGCAACGATCTGCACGCCCACTTCGTAGCGGTCGAGGATGGACTGCAGAAGTTCGGCCACGTCGTTCTGGATCTTCACACGGCCGCCGGTGAGCGCATCGTCGAGCGAATTCTTGCCGATGACTTCACGCATGGCGGCTTCGGCGGCACGCTTCACCACCTGGTCGGGGCGAATGACGTTGAAAAGGTAGTCGACGGCGCCATCGGCCTTGATGTGGTACTGGATATTGAACTGCACATTGATGATGTTCTCATCACCGGTGAGCATGGCGGATTCTTCATCCACGTCCTGCACGCGCCCCTGCTGGAACACACCGCCCACCGACTGGGCGCGATAGCCCACGGTGGTCTGGCGGACCTGCGAGACCTTGGTCTTGTAGACCTGCTCGATGGGGTACGGCAGATGGATATGCGGTCCGGGCACTTCGGTACGGACGTAGCGGCCGAAACGGAGCACCACGCCCGATTCGTCGGGCTGGACTATGTAGATGCCGGAAAGCACCCAGACGATGAGCGCGGCAAGAACGAGCCAGCGCAGACGCGGGCCCCCTTCCATCTTCGGCATCTTCGGCAGCGTGAACGGAGGCTTGGGCCCGGAGGGGCCGCCGCCCTGACGCTGGTATCTGTCTTCATCTTCCCGGTCGTCGGCGCGCAGATCATCGTCTTCACGCTTCCCCCAGGCTCCCTTGCCTACGGAGCCCCAGCCGTTTTTCTGCTGCTGCTGCCGTTTTTCCTGTAGTTTATCCCAATCCCAATTCATAGTAGGAATTAAGTATGTCACGTTTTCTGCCCGGTCAAGGCTCTGCCGCGAATATCCCCGATGAGAGCGGCAGACCCTCGCGTGAACCACCATAAAAAGAGCATTATGAAAAAATTTTGCCGTACCGCAAAAAAACGCTTGACGTCCGCCCCTGTTTTGCCTAAGTTCACCGCTGTCGGGCGCTCGTAGCTCAGCTGGATAGAGCAACAGGCTACGAACCTGTAGGTCAGGAGTTCGAATCTCTTCGGGCGCACCACTCAAACCGACACCATATACTTTTCCAAGCGCTCGTAGCTCAGCTGGATAGAGCAACAGGCTACGAACCTGTAGGTCAGGAGTTCGAATCTCTTCGGGCGCACCATTTGGACGATCAAGGCTTATGAGAAATCATAAGCCTTTTTTCGTTTAACTCCCCTGCCCGCTGACTGCACACAGCATAGAAAAAGGCCGTCCCATTTCTGGAGCGGCCTTTTTTATCAATTCAGGCGAACTGGCAACGTTTCAGAGAACTCTCCCGTACGCATGTTCAGCTGGAAGACATCTCTGCCCGTCGGCATGAACTGCTCAAATTCAAGCACATTATCGCCCTTGCGTCCTTCGCGGGTGAAGCGTTTCAGCACCTTGCCAGACGCATCGGAAAGCGTGAACGTCACGATGCCGTCCTTTTCGCAGCTGTACGGAACGCCATACAGGCCGCTGTCAGGATGCCTGCGCAGATCGAGTGCGTCAGGAGCATAGCTGTCATCCACCATTTTCAGAGGCACAACGACCTGAGTGAAGCCGTTGCTCGGGGCAAGAGGCTGGACTCCCATGCGGCCAAGGCCAAGACGGACCTCGGGGATGTTCATGAACAGCGACCACAGCAGGCCGCTGCGATAGTTCTCCACCATGCAGGGGATGGCCAGCTGGTCGATGGCCAGATAGCTGTTATCGAACCAGTTGTCCTTGAGGCTGAAGGCATCATAAGGGCCGTACTTGCCCCACATCTTCTTCTTGTAATTGTCGTGGATGTTCCAAAGCACGCGCATGGCGTACTCAGGCACATAGGGCATGGAGGCCAGAGCGGCCGTGGGAGCGACAGTGCCGACTTCGTTATACGCGGACTGGTAGCGGTAGCCGCCCTTGATATCGCATGCCGTAAGCCCCCAGAATCCTTCGCTGAACTGATGCTCGGCAGGTGCGGACTCCAGGCAGTAGGCGCGGTTCATGAGCGCGTGCGTCGTGTTGCGCACCATGTAGCCCTTCTTGACGAAGGAGTCGGCCATGCGGCGCGGATCGAGACCGATGAACGAATAATGCGAGAGGAACATGCAGCCCGCATAGGCATTCGCGGCTTCTACAGTATAGCCGTTGCCCGTTTTGGGCTGATACTCATCGGTAGAATACCAGAACTTGGCGGTATCGCGGGAGATAGGATAGGTAGGGGAACCCAGAGCCAGGACATAGACCACCATGGCTTCGTTGAAGCCGGATATCTTCATATCCATGCCGAAGCCATGTTCGGGGCTCCAATGCCAGAAGAGGCCGTTGTTCTCGCCGCGGCTGAACCAGTGCCAGTCAACGTCATGCCAGAGTTCAGTGATGATGGCACGAAGTTCGACTTCCTGCGGCTCTTCGCCGTTGAAATAGGAGCGGGCTATGAGCAGGCCCTGCATGAGGAAAGCGGTTTCGACAAGGTCGGCGCCGTTGTCCTTCTCGCTGAAGGAGAAGGTCTTGCCGGTGCGCCCGTCCAGCCAGTGGGGAAAGGCGCCATGCAGATCCTTGCGGGCGGTCTTGTCGCGCAGGAACTTCGATATCTTGAGGATGCGGGCTGCGGCCGCCTCTCGCGTCACCCAGCCGCGTTCTGCGGCCGCAACGATGGCCGCAATGCCGAAGCCGGTGCCGCCGGTCGTCGCCTGTCCGGTAGCCTTGTTGCGGCTGTCTTCATAGGCGAGACCGGATTCCTTATAGGTGTGCTCCCACATATAGCGGAAGGTATCGCGCTGGAGCTTATCAAGAAGCTCCCTGTCCTTGAGGTAGCTGTCGTCAGGCAGAGCGGCTTCAGCCTGTTCAGGAGCCTTTTTGGTCTTGGTATTATCGGCCTGAGAGACCTGCTTCTTTTCCGCAGAAGCTTTCTTTGCAGTCTTCTGGGTATTGTTTTCTGCCGTACCGGTTCCAGCCGCCTCAGCAGTCAGAGAAAGCGAAAAGCAAAGAATAAGAACAGTGATAAAAGAAATGAATCTTTTCAAGGTGCTGTCCATCCATCAAAGGTTTACGATGGGCAACACTATAGGCCGGAACAGAGAAAAACGCAAAAAAAAAGGAACCGCCGAAACGGTTCCTTTTTTTACTATCGAAAAGCTGACTTACGCCTGAGCTTCTTCAGCCTGCTTGGTCAGTTCGATGATAGCCATGGGGGCGCAGTCGCCCACGCGGGGCATGGCCAGCTTCACCACGCGGGTGTAGCCGCCGGCAACGCCAGCGAAGCGGGGAGCGATTTCATCGAACAGCTTCTGCACGAGCTGGTGGTCGCCGAGGTCGCGGAAAGCCTGGCGGCGAGCAGCGACGTCGTTGCGACGAGCAAGAGTGATGAGGGATTCGACCACACCGCGCAGCTCCTTGGCCTTGACCTCGGTGGTACGAATCCGGCCGTGCGTAAGCAGGGCCTTGGACATATTGCGGAGCAGAGCCTTACGATGAGAAGGGTTTCTGCTCAGTTTCTTACCAGAGTTGCTATGCCTCATGGTGCTGCTTCCTCTTCCATTCCTGGTATTTCTTATCGAAAGAATCGACTTTCATGCCGAAATCGAGGCCCATATCAAGAAGCACGTTCTTGATTTCGTCCAGGGACTTCTTGCCGAAGTTCTTGGTCTTGAGCATTTCGTTTTCCGAGCGCTGGACCAGTTCACCCACGGTAGCGATGTTGGCGCTGCGCAGGCAGTTGGTAGCACGGACGGAAAGTTCGAGATCGTCGATGCTCTTGAAGAGATTTTCGTTGAATTCCCCGTTGTCGCTGGCTCCGAGACCACTTTCATCAGAAACTTGCTCATCAAAGTTGATGAACACGGAAATCTGATCCTTGATGATCTTGGCGCTGTAGGCAATGGCGTCTTCAGGGGTAACGGAGCCGTCGGTCCAGACTTCGAGGATCAACTTGTCGTAGTTGGTCATCTGGCCCACGCGGGCGGCTTCGATGGTATAAGCGACCTTACGCACAGGAGAGAAGCTGGAATCGAGCTTGATGATGCCGATCTCGTCAGAGAGACCGTCGTGCATATCGGCGGGGACATAGCCCTTGCCCATGCGCACTTCGAATTCAAGGTTGAATTCCACATCTTCAGTGAGGGTGGCGATATGCAGCTCGGGGTTGAGCACGGAAACGTGCTGGTTGCCGATGATATCGCCAGCGGTCACTTCACCCTTCTTGTTGACGTTGAGGGTGACCGTCTGAGGAGCGTCAGTATCCATCGCGAGACGGACCTGCTTGATGTTCAGGATGATATCCGTCACATCTTCCAGCACGCCGGGGATGGTAGTGAACTCATGCTGAACGCCCGCAATCTTGACGGACACAAACGCCGCACCCTGAAGGGAGGCCAAAAGCACTCTGCGCAACGCGTTGCCGATGGTGGTGCCATAGCCGCGTTCCAGAGGTTCGCAGACAAACTTACCATACATGATATCTGCAGGGTCGTTTTCGCGAACGATCTGTTCGGGCTTGACGAGCACCGCCCAGTTGCGGGCGTTGATGAGTCTGTTGGCTTGCTTGCTGAGCATGG
>JAZQMJ010000097.1:0-13970 GCA_045543435.1 Mailhella sp. | reverse complement strand
AGAGAAGAGGGTATACCCGATCCCATTCCGAACTCGGCAGTCAAGCTCTTCATCGCCCATGATACTGCATACTCTTGTGTGGGAAAGTAGGCCGATGCCAAGGTTTTCTTTAGAAAGGTCGTCTCATGACGGCCTTTCGTCGTTTAAAGCCCCGCGCTCCTGTGCCAGATAAACTGTGCCCGGACGCGGGGCTTTTGGCGTTTTTTTTGGGGGGGGGCTCCTCTCTTCGACAATCCCTCTTGACCGCACTCTTCTTTTATGGCTTGTTCAATCTATACTCTCTGGAGGCCGATATGAAAAAATATTTCCTTCTGCTTTGCTGCATTGTTGCTCTGCTTGTCAGTTCCGGCTGTGCCTCCAGCACGGGCGTCATGCCGTGGGGGCCGGGCGTTTATTCTGTGACTGTGGATCAGGACAAGACACTTTTCACTAGTCTGAATGACGCGGAACGCAAAGCGTATATCGAGGCTTCCGAGTATTGCGGAGCTATGGGGCAGGATGTGAAGATTTCCAGCTCTTCTCGCGGAGATACACGCTGGCATTATAATGTGAAGCTCATCTTCCGCTGTATTCCCCGTGCGACATCTGAAGAAAGTTCGCAGGAGGAGCCTAAGGTGGAAATGTTCTGATAGCGTGACGCAGGATGGCATGCGATGGCGGGATGGCTGATGCCGTTCCGCTTTTTCTGTTAAATAAAGGCGCGCGAACACGGGAAGAAAAGTCATCACACGGATTATTGCCGCTTCCTCATATTTGTGACATGCTGGATGCAGATGCAAGTCTGTTCGTATTTCAGTTCCATCACCAAAGGAGACCCTATGCGTTTGGTTCCTGCCTTTATTGCGTGTGCGATGTCTGTTTCTCTGGTCGGCTGTGTCATCCCTGCCGACGAAGTCTATGTGGTCGACGACGGCCGCCCGCGCCATCACCACGTCGCGCCCCCGCCTCATCATAAGCCCCACTACAAGCCTGCGCATCCGGCCAAGCCGCAGGTTTCCCACAAGCCTGCTAAACAGCATCCCAAGCCTGCAGTGCATAAGCCTGCTCCCAAGCCCCAGAAGCCCACGAAGCCTGCTTACCAGAAGCCTTCTAAGGATCACAAGAAGCCTGCCCATGCCAAGCCTCAGGCTAAGCCCAATAAGCCTTCCCAGAAGCCCGGCAAGCACGATAACAAGCCGCCGCACAGCCGGTAGCGCTTCGAACGTTCTGGCGAGATCCAGTTTCAATTTTTGGTCTTCTCATCAGCCTTGCGTCCATCACCCGGGTGGACTCGTGAGTTTTGAGAGAACGTTGCTT
This sequence comes from Mailhella sp., assembly GCA_045543435.1. Taxonomy (GTDB): domain Bacteria; phylum Desulfobacterota; class Desulfovibrionia; order Desulfovibrionales; family Desulfovibrionaceae; genus Mailhella. Next base: position 12,674 of record JAZQMJ010000097.1, on the reverse strand, counting down.
TTCAGCTCGCTCTGCAAAAAGAAAAGGCATACCCCTTCGCCTGTGGGTATGCCTTTTGTTGTTAGTGGATATGTGTGGAAAATTCGCGGGTAGCGCGCGAGGTGAGAGGACTGCGTCAGCCTTTCTGCAGGGTAAGGGGGCGCGGGGCTCTCTGGGGGGGGCAGATACGAAAAAAGGACTTACGATTTCTCGTAAGGTGTTGATTTTCCTTAGCGTCTTCAAGAGGGATTTTTGTAGATGATAGTTTGCTATAATCATTGAAGATTTGAGATTCATAACGAGAAAAACACTTACACTTCTACCCACTTTTCCAAAATATTTTGGTGGATGGGGTTGGTCGGCAATATTTCATTCCAGAGGAGTACTCAACTTTTTCTCTAACTTCTGTTGAAGCTGAAAAATGGCAAATCTCAGAACCTGAAGGCAAATCCTAGACGTGTGTTTGTCGGGATAAAATTGAGAGCTCATCTGCTGCATCGGGTGAATATAATTTCTAAAGTCTCTTAGTGCCTGACTAAACTTACGGACATCCTCTTTTATAAAGCCCACAGAGCAAGCAGCATCTATAAGTTCCTTATCACCAGCGCGTTCCCCTTTACTTCCTCAATCACCTCCACCAACCGTTTCCTTCGCATTACGTCAAAGTCCATCAGTCTGGCGGGCTTATCGAAGGGCGGTTTGCCGAGAATGGACAAATCCTCGAAGTAGCCGTTTTGCTCGATGTGCGTGATGACCTTCTTCACAAATTCGATCTGCCGAGAGTTTAGCGCCTGATCGTTGAAGTCCTCACAGTCCACCTGCTTGAGAATATCCACCTTCGCTGCTACCTGAGGGATGTCCGCCAGCTTCAGGAGTTCGCGCACGATCTTGACCAGCGTGGTGATATCGCGTTTCACATCTTTCGCGCCTGAACGATACAAATCTTAATAGGTTCCATCATTTTTTAGTGTGGCTTTAAACGCTAACCAACGTGGAGTTCATACCGAAATTTTAGGAGCTTCCGTTCAGAACCCCACACTGCTGATCGAGCAACGCTCTTCCCAAGGAAGAGAGAAGAAAATTGAAACGCACAAAATTCGAAATGAAATTTATACGCCGAGGCGGTATTCTTGACTTCCTGCCTAGACTCGCTCAAAGTAATTTTTGCTCAGTCCTCAGCTAAAAGGATATTGTTCATGTCTGAGAAAGAATTAGCTCTTGGCTATCTTCGACAAGCTCTTTCTTCTCCGTTGGCGGATTTCAGATCTGGCCAATGGGAAAGTATTGAACATCTCCTAAAGCATAGGCGACTTCTTGTTGTGGAGCGTACAGGCTGGGGCAAGAGTATGGTTTATTTCATCACCTCACGGCTTCTCCGTGATAAGGGCCGCGGACCGACTCTTCTTATTTCTCCACTCCTTTCATTGATGCGCAACCAAATCGCTGCAGCAGAAAGGATAGGAATATGTGCAAGGACGATCAACAGTTCCAATAAAGCTGATTGGGAATCTGTTAAACGAGAAATGGCGCAAAACAAGGTTGATATCCTTCTCATCTCGCCAGAACGTCTTTCTAATGACGAATTTCGAACAGAAGTCCTTGCTCCCCTAACCTCCAGTATCGGTATGCTCGTCATTGATGAAGCCCACTGTATTTCTGACTGGGGACATGATTTTCGTCCAGACTATCGCGGCATTGTGCGAATAGTCGACAAAATGCCTCCCAACATCCCTATTCTCGCCACAACAGCTACGGCCAACAGCCGAGTTATCAGTGATATCAAGTCACAACTTGGTGAAAACATTGCTGTTCAGAAAGGATCTCTTGTAAGGACGAGTCTGCATCTTCAGAATATTTTCATACCAAGCACTGCTGGCAGACTTGCATGGCTAGCCAACACTATCCCCTTTTTAAAGGGAAGCGGCATCGTCTATACGCTGACTGTACGCGACACAGAACTTGTTTCTCGATGGCTTCAAAAAAAAGGAATCAAGGCCAAAGCCTACTCTGGCGGCTTATCAACTGAACTGCGTGAAGAGCTCGAAAATGAACTTATTGAAAATAAGATAAAGGTTCTGGTTGCTACAGTAGCGCTTGGAATGGGGTTCGATAAACCGGACCTTGGCTTTGTCATCCATTTCCAGAGACCATCCTCCGTTGTTCATTACTATCAGCAGGTAGGCCGTGCTGGCCGAGCAATAGAGTCTGCTCATGGAGTTCTCCTTTGTGGGAAAGAAGATGACAGTATTGCTGAATATTTCATTGAAACAGCATTTCCTCCACAAGCGCACATTACCCATCTTCTGAATATTCTTGAGGAGGCGGAAGAGGGATTGAAGATAACAGATGTTGAAAACCAAATGAACATATCACGTTCACAGATTGAAAATACACTAAAATTTTTACGAACAGAGTCTCCTTCTCCCATCATGAAGATTTCAAGCCATTGGTATGCAACTGCAGCTGCAAAACATTACAAGATAGATATTGCACATATTGATTCTATCACGGCTATTCGGCAAAAGGAGAAAACGCAGATGCAGGAATACATGGCGCATAAGGGATGTCTGATGCGCTTTCTGCAGGATGCTCTCAATGACGACAGCGGAGGAGCTTGTGGTAAATGCCAGAACTGCTCACCCGCATCTGCTCTTCCCAACGCCTATCCTGAAGCCCTTGCGGTGGAAGCCAACACCTTTCTACACAAAAATCACCAAACCATCCCTCCAAGAAAAAAATGGCCTTCTAATACGAATATCCCTGCAGAATTAAGAGCAGAAGAAGGCTATGCTTTGTGTCTTTGGAGAGATGGAGGCTGGGGTGAGGCTGTGGCTGACGGTAAATATCGGGACTCGTATTTTTCTGAAGTACTCACGGATGCCTTCGTTGCCATGTTGAAAGAAAAGTTTCCAATCATTCCTTTTGAGTGGGTCACTTGTGTTCCGTCTCTGAGAACTCACAACCTTGTCCCTGATTTTGCAAAAAGAGTGGCTAATAGACTTGGTCTGCCCTTTATTCCATGTGTAAAAAAAATCTGTGAGACGTCACCACAGAAATCGATGAGCAATAGCGCACAGCAAGTAAAAAATATCGAGAATGCTTTCCAAATTGTGCAGTCGTGCCAAGGAGCATGCCTTCTCATTGATGACGTAGTTAACTCAAGGTGGACGCTTACCTTTATATCTGCTCTCCTGCGTGAGGCTGGCTGCTCGGCTGTTTATCCGGCCGCTCTGGCTATACATTCGACAAGGACTGATTCATGATGTCTCCTCTTTCCAATGATGCTAAGGCCATAGCGTTACTGAATGCTAACCTGGAACGCAATCCGCAATATCCTCCTCTTACGCAGGCGGAATATTCTACACTAGCGAGTTGGTTAGTCGAACAAGGCATGACGCCAGCTAGTCTTCTTGATCCTCAAGTTGACCTCGCACAGTTAAACTTTCCTGCCCATCTAGAGAAGGCGCGCCTATCATTCCTGCTCAGCAGAGGAGTGGTCCTGGGGATGGTACTGGAAGAGTTGACACGAAGCGGAATAGAACTCTGTTGCCGTAGCGACAGCTCCTATCCTGGGCGATATAAGGAAAGGCTTGCAGGTAAGGCTCCGGCATTATTCTATTATGCAGGTAATCTTGGCCTTGTGCGAGAAGGAGGACTTGCCGTTGTTGGATCACGTAATCTTGACTTCATAGGTGAAGAGTTTTCTCGAAATGTGGGTAAACTATGTGCTAACCATGGCATGACCGTTATTTCTGGTGGAGCGAGAGGGGTCGACTCGATTGCTATGCTTTCGGCTTTGGAAAATGGCGGCTGTGCAATTGGAATTCTTTGTGAGAACCTTCGAGCTAAAAGCGTTTCCAAGCAATTTCGAAAGTATATCAGCGCTGGAAGGCTTTTGCTGCTGTCTCCCTACCATCCAGACTTTAAATTTGCCGCTTGGGCAGCAATGGCTAGGAATAAACTCATCTACGCCCTCGCCGACTTTGCTCTTGTCGTCAGCTCTGACATCAGCACCAGCAGTAAAAAAAGTGGCACTTGGGAAGGCGCCACAGAAGAACTCAATCGCAAGGATGCCATACCCGTCTTCGTGCGCCATACGGATGATGCTCCCAAAGGAAACAAAGCTCTCCTTGAAAAGGGGGCAATTACCTGGCCGGAAAATATTACCGAAGATCTTTATGGTGTGCTTATGCGGTCGGCTGAAAACACGTCGCCGAAATCTTCTGTAAAAAAATCAACGCAGCAATGTTCTCTCTTGGACTTGATCGGTTAACCCCTCCGTATGAATGGGAATCATTCGACTGCTGCAGAAGAGCGAAAAGAACTTCCTGAACGCTGTAACGAGGGGTCCCCGAATGCTTCAAAGAGTGATCATGCTCACACGATGGGCTCTCTCTATGAACTTTGTTTACCCTATATCCTTAAAGAAATGAAAACGCCTATTTCCATCAAAGAGCTGGCTCCAAGGATCGGACTCCAGCCCTCTCAGCTCACAGAATGGATAAAAAAAGCGGAACTTGAAGGAAAAGTAAGAAAACATCTGAAACCTGTTCGCTACTCAAGTGTTGAAGAAGTAACTATTTAGCAGTAACAGCATTTTTTCTATATAGTTCATAACATGCTAAGATATAGATATAAGAAGGTTAGTGGGTGAAATCTTACTTTTGGAGATTAGTTTAAACGCAGAACGGCGCAGAGTTCGTGACGGATTTTGGATGATTCCGTTTCAGAACTTCGCGCCGTTCAATCGTTTGTAGAGTGTTTTTGTCGAGCCACGCTCTCAGCATATCCTGCCCCATGGCATTCCGCTCATCGTCCGTCCATCCGGTCTCGTGGAGAATAAGCTGGGGATAGCCTTCGATCGCCATCGAGGAACGGATTGAAAAATATTTCAAAATCACTGGAGAGCTTGGCGGACAATTCATTGAGAAGGAAGAACTCGCCTTCTGTAGCAGGAGTACGCAGCTTGGATATAGTCTGAAAATCAGGATAGACGATGGCCATGAAGACTCCATAAAAGAGGAGGATGGGCGATTGATAATGGTAAAGAACTTTTTATGTTCTGTTTTCTGCCAGCAGGGATAGTATTGCGGCGGATGATTTCTTGGATTTGGCCTTAGCCTTATTTCTAACCTGAGAGAGTAAGGCTTCTTCGCGTTCTTCGGCAAGCCGGGTTTCGCTCTCTGCGCCATCCTCGAGATCGTCATGGCGTGCCGCCTCATAAACGGCATCAGCCTCAGCTATTGCCTCATCATCGAGCGATGCAAGATATGAAATCTCAGGATCATATGCGGGCTCATTCTTCTCAAGCTCTTTCAACTGCCTCAAAAGCTCTTCCACATCAGTAGTCCCGGCAGATCGGGAGCCTGCCAGAGCCTCTCCATGGTCGAACAGATCCGCCATGTCCGAGGAGTAAGAGACGTATTCCGGCACGTCCACCTTCTCCAGTCCGAACGAAGCGCGGAACTTCCTCGCCTCACGCCAGCCTCGCATCAGGCTGGGCATCCTGGCGTCGGGGAGTTCGCCTTCGCCGCGCCACGCCTCTTTATCCAGCCACGTCCCGGTCACGAGAGCTTTGCTGGACGGCGTCGGGCAGGTGGCACCATATTTTTTCGCAAGTATTCTGTTCCTCACCCGCATGGCGCGGCGGACGATGTTCAGCATCCAGCCATCCAGCTCTTTGAGCGGGGTCGTGTCTTCGAGAAGGCAGTAGAATCCCATCAGGCCAGCCATCTTGGGAGGCCGCGCTTCCCCTCGGAGGAACGATCCTATCTCGTCCTCCGTCAGACCGCCGTACAGCGACCGGCGAAGCTCATAGATAAGCCCGAGGAGATCCCAGTCATACGAAGGCAGGGAAGCCTTTTCCAAGAAAGCTTTGAGAAGGGGGGCCTTGACGCCCTCAGCGTTGGCAGACTGGCATCGTTGGGGATTGAAGCCGAACTTGAGGTAGTGGATGAGATAGAGATGCACGAGCCGCGATATCTTGGCCTTCAGTCGGCGCATGGTCCTGTCTGTCATCGTCAGGCCGTGGGGAGTGAAGCGGTAGCCCAGATAATCGAAATGGGGGATGGTACGCATCTCCGCCTGCGTTTCAGACAGAATGGCGATGCCCGGCGATTTCGAAGCGTTGATCTTCAGGCCGCTGTTCTTGCAATGCTCGTGGAAACAGCGTTCCTGCTGCAGGGCGTGCGAATATTCGGAACTGATGGCCAGCACGTCATCGGCATAACGTGCGAAACGCCCAGGCGCGGCCGAGAGCCTCAAGTCGAGCTCGTGGCTGGCGAGGTTGGCGAGCCAGCTAGAGACGGATGCGCCCTGCGGGGTACCCTTATGCCTCCGCTTCAGCCTGTTTTCGCCATCGCTGTCTTTCTCATAGAAGCTATGCCTGAGGAACTGGGCGAACACATGCTTTTCGTGCGGAGTGATGCTGAGCCGCTCATCGGCCAGCCGCCCTTCCAGATAGGCAGTGGGGATGGAGTCGAAATATTTCTCAAAATCCATCTGGACGACGAAACGCTTATCATCAAGGCCGTATTCTTGGAGATCGATGATGGCGTCGAAGAGATCCTTATGCGGATGGTAGGCATAGGAGAAAGGGGACAGCCTTTTCAGGTTCCTCTTTCTTGCACGGCGCATGACGACATTGGCCAACGCGGCGTCAGGAATAGAAAAAGCCATCACCTTGCGGTACTGTCCGTTCCCTTTCGGGATGCGGAAACAGACGGCAGGCTTTGGCTCATACGAAAGGGTGAGGACCTTATGCCAGAGGCTCTTAGCCAGAAAATTCGCGTTGCGCGCGCAGTATGCGGGGTCGAAGTGCCTGTCACGGGGCTCTTCTGCCTGAGGGGCCGACTCGCCAGCGGGCAGACCTGTGCGCTTGCTGAAACGAGCCTGGTAATGCTCCGCCCTCTTTTTCGACTTGTTGTTTTTGGCAAAAGCCCGTTTAGCCAGTTTTTTGATCTCCGCTTTTATCGCATTCTGCATATTCCGGCTCCATAAAAAAGGCGGCGGCAGAGTCACTTTAGAAGTTTTTTCCAGCAGGGATGCTGCTGTCATACAGATGTATGCCCTCGATGCATTTGCACCCGATACTTCGACTCTGCCGCCTAGGCTACTGCGCCATGTTAATTTCTATCGCTCCAACGTCCTACTGCGTCAAGGCGCACCGGTCAAAAAGGGATATCGTCCATAGAGCTTGCCTGTATGTCCAGAGGTCCGTCAGAAAAACATCTGTTCTCGGATGGGGAGGCGTCTCCTTTTTCTTCGGGGACAAGGTTTCGTCTTCCACCCGCTGAGTCAAGGAAGCGTACGACTTCCGCTCGTATCTCGGTGATCGTCCGCTCCTGCCCCTGCTGATCCTGCCACTGGCGAGTCTGCACTTTGCCTTCCACATACACGAGCCGCCCCTTCGTCAGATATCTGGCGCATTGTTCCGCCGTTTTCTGGAAAGCTGTGACTCTGTGCCATTCCGTTTGTTCGACCCTGTTTCCGGAGCCATCAGTGTAGGATTCCGTGGTGGCGATGCGCATGGTGACGACCTGCGCCCCGCTTGCAGTCCAACGAGTTTCAGGATCGCCCCCAAGGCGACCTATCAGGAGGACCTTGTTCATTACTACCTGTCCTCGAAAGGCTTCCGATTGCCGTAGCGGTCGTAGTACGGATTATAGTCGCGGATGTCGTGCCCATGAGGAGCGTCGTTATAGTCGTTTTGGGAACGGGAGCTCGAGAGACTTTCGTGAGTGTCGAAGGTGCGATCGTAGTAGCGTGGATTGTAATTGGGGCTGTTCTCCTGAAAAGAGCGGAGCGGGTTCGGCATTTCACCTATGTTCTCCCATGCCTGACAAGGGACTGCCTGAGCGGCGAATGCGAACGCGGCAAAAAGGACAAACAGCTTTTTCATGTGGATTCTCCCGGCGATAGTTGAATTTTTCTGTCGTATGCTTCTTCAGCCTTGCTCCGGATCTTCTTCTTTTGAGGCCGTTTCCTGTTCTCTCATCTTCCTTAGATAGCTGCTGCGATGCAGCATCGAGCCTGTCCGTATCAGGCTGTTGAAAAAGATGCAGGCCAGTATGCCCCAGAGCCATCCCCAGACATAGATGAACAGCACGAATATCGCTGTGTTCAAGAGGGCCGTCGCAATAATGCGGGCTGTTTTCCTCTGCTCCCAGGATATCTCTCCAGCCTTACCATAGAAGACTTTTTCCAGACCTGACGCCGCACCGCACATGGCAGCGATAAGGACAACCTTGATGCACTGGCAGAGCCAGAACAGGATGCTGGGAATGGAGCGTATCAATCCGAACGTCGCATAAAAGGGCAGATAAAGGAGAGCCAGCAAAACATTCACGGGGGTGAGCGTTTCCTGTTCCTCTTTCTTCGCCCGGATGGACTCTTCAAGAAGCCTTCCTCTGTTTTGGTTTTCCATGGCATTCTCCTGAAAGAAAAGACTCGTAACGGCTGAAAGCTGAGCTCTGCGGGGCTTCCATACAAGAAAACACCAGGTTTCCAGCGATGACGGAACGCTCTTCCGGGCTGTCTGCTGGAGTCGTCCGGTGAACGGGTCCATCGTCTGCTGAGATCTGTGTTAGCACAGCCTGCCGCGCTCGTGGTCGCTTTTGAAGCGACATCGGGCTTTTTCAGAAAATAGGCTTATCGTATGCGTAAAGGGCGGCATTTATCTCGTCGAAATCGTATCTCTGATGGGAGATGAAATACTCGACGATGACATCCGACAAAATGCTGGGCGAAAGGGCAAAGCCAGCCTCGCGGAGCAGGGCCTGCGCCTCGTCCATAGTGAGCTCCATGGCTATGGCCAGAGCCAGGATAGTATGCTTGCTGGGGACGTAATCCTTCTGAGTCTTTATCTTAGAGAACAGCTTTCGGTCGATATTTGCTTTCTTGTACACAGCTACTGGATCAAGCCTTTTGGCCTCTATCAGGCGCATGAGCTTTTCGCCGAAGGATTTCTGCTCCTGCTCAAATTTCTTGAAGATCTCGGCAGCTCCAGGGTCGGAGTACTGCACCAGCTGCTCGCCGCGATATCGCTCCTGCGAAGTGCGGGCTTCCTGCTCTTCTGCGCTCTGCATATCGCCGAAAGCTCGAAACTTCCCCAAAAGACCGCGATAGCGTTTTTCACAGCGAAAGGTGTAGTGCGTATCGAGAAAGTCATCGACTGCAAGGAGGATAGACTTCAGATATGCATCGCTGACGTGTTCGTGCTTTTTCTTGATAAGAGACATCCAGCTTCTCCCGATTGGCAATAATTTTGCCGTGAGTATAATTCCGGCAACACCGAAAAGAAAGCAAAGAAAACGTACTCCTGCTCAAGGTCATGGCAAAGATACAAAAAAGGCATACCCCTCACCTGTGGGTATGCCTTTTCGCATCTGTAAGTATAATTAAAAAATCTGTGGGTGCTTTGGGGTAGGAACGAATAGTTCTTCCCCATTTTTCAGGTCTGCGGCTCGTGCTCAACCGTTCGCCGTCCTCTTCCTTTACCCCGCCGCACACAAATTTATTAAACTTTTTCAAATCTGTGGGGCAGAGTGTGGGGTAGAAATGCCCCAGATACGAAAAAAGGACTTAGATTTTACTCTAAGTCCTTGAATTTCCTTGGTCCCAAGGGGATAAATTTTTATGTGATAGGACTTTGGGATTATTGAAGATTAGCATTTAAAAGAAAGAAAAATACCCAAAAATCTACCCACATTCCAAAAATATTTTGGTGGATGGAGGTGGACGACGATACACTCTCTATCGCCCCTTATCTTTTTCACTGCAACGAATAGATCTCCTTTCCTCAATTAAATACCTTGCCTTTTAAATTCTGCTAACTTACGATTTAGTAAGTTAGCATTTAGAAAAAAGAGGCTACATATGTTCATCGGCAGAAAGGAAGAACTCAGCAAGCTCGCAAAGCTCTGGCGCTCGGAGAAATTTCAGCATCCCGTTATCTACGGACGTCGACGTGTGGGCAAAACGGCCCTTATCCGGGAGTTCATCAAGGACAAGGAAGCCATTTTCTTTACGGGCATCGAGTCTAGCGAACAGCAGAATCTCGAAAACCTGAGTCGCTCTATCTTTGCTACAGCCCAGCAGGGAGTAACGCCCGTCTTCCAAACGTTCCAAGAAGCCTTCGAATACATTTTCCACCTTGCTCTGGAAAAACGCCTCGTCTTTGTCATTGACGAGTATCCCTATCTTGCCAAGGCATACCCTGCGGTGTCGTCCATCCTGCAAAAGCTCATTGACGAGTACAAAGACAACTCGAAGCTCTTCCTCATCCTGTGCGGTTCGTCTATGTCCTTTATGGAAGAGCAGGTGCTGGGCTACCAGAGCCCGCTTTACGGCAGGCGCACAGCTCAGATGAAAATCCTGCCCTTCGACTTCTTCGAAGCTCGCGAATACTTCCAGAAATTCTCCCCGCTCGACATGGCCGCTGTGTACGGCATTGTCGGCGGCACGCCGCAGTATCTCCTGCAAATGAACGACTCGCTCTCGCTTGAGGACAACCTCAAAGAAAATCTGCTTGAGCCAAGCTCCTATCTCTTTGAAGAGCCATCTAATCTGCTTAAACAGGAGATCCGTGAGGCCTCCACCTACAATGCCATTATTTCAGCCATTGCCTCCGGGGCTTCGCGTCTGTCGGAAATCGCCTCCAAGGCTCATCTTGAGACCAGCGCTTGCTCGTCGCACCTCAATAAACTGATAGCACTGGGGCTCATCCGCAAAGAAGAGCCATTTGGCGAAAAGACCACGCGCAAGACGATCTACGCAGTCGAAGACCAGTTGTTCCGCTTCTGGTATCGCTTCATCCCCAGTCATATTTCGCTTTTGCAGAATGGCATGACAGACCTCGTCTGTACTCGAATCATGGAACATTTCTCGCAGTACATGGGGCCGGTATTCGAAGAAATCTGTAAACAGTGGCTGTGGCGGCAGAACAAGCAGGGGCTTCTGCCCTTCACCTTCCTGTCGCTAGGCCGTTGGTGGGGAAGCGATCCTCGCAAAAAGAGCGAAGCAGAAATCGATATCGTAGCTTCGGACGGAGAGAACAGTTTGCTCTTCTGCGAATGCAAATGGACGAACGAACCCGTGGATGCCCCCGTCTTAGAGACTCTCCTTGAACGTTCCCAACTGCTTTCCCTCACGAATCGCCATTATGTCCTCTTCTCAAAGTCTGGCTTCACGGAGCGATGCTATGACCTGGCCAACAATATCGGCCATGTCCGTTTGGTAACGTTTGGCGAGATGATGTAATTACCCAAGGCCGTTGATGTTATGTCAGCGGTCTTTTTTACGGCCTCGTATTTTGTAGCCCTTCTGTGATAATCATATCACTTAAACCAACTTCTCATCATGCTCTAATCGCGAGGTAAGAAAAATTCTCCTCGCGCAACGCTCCCCCCTGTGCCGCGGATGTTCCGCAGTGTAGGGTTGAGCAAAACTCCGCATCATGCGGACGTATGGAGAGAAGCATGAACAGAAGCGAATCCGAGCACCTGGCACAGTTCAGCAAAGAAGTCCTTGAACTCATAGAAGAATTCAACGAGACCGACCGCCTCATGCGTGAGCAGCAGTGGGAAGAGTTGATGGCTCACGTCCAAAAAATCGTCATGAAATACCCGCTTGATACCGCGGCGTATAACCTCACTCATCCGTATCCGCCTTGCTCGCCGGAGCAGGCCGGAGAGAACTGCAAGACTTTCCTGCGCTGGAAGCTCGCCTGTGTCGCAGGGGAAGAGATGCTTCGTCTGCTTTCCGTCTAGCACAATATCCAAGACTTTCTTATTCAAAGCGATTTCTTTGTTAGGCTCTGTTATATTAAATTAATAAGAGAAATAGATTTATTTATCTTCTAACCTATACGACAGCCTGCGTCGCATCGAAGAAGTTTCAATCCACGCGCCCGCGTGGGGCGCGACACCCACGTCAGGGTCTCGGTGTCGCAGATAAAGTTGTTTCAATCCACGCGCCCGCGTGGGGCGCGACTATGACTCCCTCGACTGAGACCCAGAGTCCCCCGGTTTCAATCCACGCGCCCGCGTGGGGCGCGACAGTCACGCCGAGAGCCTTTCTTGCCAAGGCTGAGTTTCAATCCACGCGCCCGCGTGGGGCGCGACAGGCGCATGTGCGAGCACATCGTTTCTTTTGGCTGTTTCAATCCACGCGCCCGCGTGGGGCGCGACTATCAACGTCTCTTTCAATGTTCATTCCCCCGAGGTTTCAATCCACGCGCCCGCGTGGGGCGCGACCAAAGCCTTGTATCGCGGCGATAGCCACAGCCAGTTTCAATCCACGCGCCCGCGTGGGGCGCGACCCGCCCATGTGTTTTGCTTGTCTTGCTCCATGTAAGTTTCAATCCACGCGCCCGCGTGGGGCGCGACCTTGCAAGGGCGACACCGTCGCGGGCCTCTGAATGTTTCAATCCACGCGCCCGCGTGGGGCGCGACTAGATAAAGAGGTTTTACCGTTCTTTCTTGGAGCGTTTCAATCCACGCGCCCGCGTGGGGCGCGACCCTGTACGCTCTATAACTTCCAGCATGGCGGAATCGTTTCAATCCACGCGCCCGCGTGGGGCGCGACCCTACGCCGAAATCGACAAGGAACTGGCCCTGCTGTTTCAATCCACGCGCCCGCGTGGGGCGCGACCTTGTCAGGCTGGCCGCGTGAGCTATGTCAAAGTGTTTCAATCC
>JAZQMJ010000096.1:0-4330 GCA_045543435.1 Mailhella sp. | reverse complement strand
AGATAGTGCGCCCCGGCTACGGCATCGAGTACGACTATGTGAACCCCATCCAGCTCAAGCCCACCTTCGAGACCCGCAAGGTGCAGGGACTGTGGCTGGCCGGCCAGATCAACGGCACTTCCGGCTACGAAGAAGCCGCCGCCCAGGGCATGTGGGCCGCGCTGAACATCGCCGCGCAGATAGAGGGCCGCGAGCCCTTCCTGCCCAAGCGTTCCGAATGCTACATGGCCGTGCTGGCCGACGAACTGGTCACCAAGGGCACCAACGAGCCCTTCCGCATGTTCACTTCCCGCGCCGAGTACCGCCTGCTCCTGCGTGAAGACAACGCCGACGCCCGCCTCACCCCCTGCGGCCGCGAGCGCGGTCTGGTGAAGGACGAACAGTGGGAGATATTCCGCGAACGTCAGGAAGCCCTGCACGGCCTCATGGACAAGCTGAAGTCCGTGCGCCTCACGCCGGACGCCGCCACGCAGGCCGCCTTCGCCGAAATGGGCGAGCCCTGCCCCAACCAGGCCGTCACGCTGGCCGACCTTGGCCGCCGCCCCCAGCTGGAACTGCGCCGCCTTTCCCGCTTCCTGCCCGACCTCGATGAAACGCCCGAGGACATCATGCAGGAGACAGAGATCGTGCTGAAGTATTCCGGCTACCTCGAACTGCAGGACGAACTGGTGCGCCGCGCCGCCCGGCAGGAATCCATCCGCATCCCCGCGGACATGGACTACACGGACATGGCCGGCCTCTCCCGCGAGATCCAGGAAAAGCTGAACAAGGTGAAGCCCATCACCCTCGGCCAGGCCGGACGCATCTCCGGCGTGACCCCCGCCGCCCTCTCCTGCGTGGAGATAGAACTCAAGAAGCGCGGCCTTATCTAGCTTTTTTGAAAAAAATTTAAAAAAGGCAAAATTTCCTGTTGACAGCAGGGCGCATTTTGCATAAACACATTCCTGCGCATGGGCAGTTAGCTCAGTTGGTAGAGCATCGCCTTCACACGGCGGGGGTCACAGGTTCAAGTCCTGTACTGCCCACCATGCTAATGCGGAGCGGTAGTTCAGTCGGTTAGAACGCCGGCCTGTCACGCCGGAGGTCGAGGGTTCAAGTCCCTTCCGCTTCGCCACTTTGACACTTAGGGTTCATGCCCCATCCATATTTGGAGCGGTAGTTCAGTCGGTTAGAACGCCGGCCTGTCACGCCGGAGGTCGAGGGTTCAAGTCCCTTCCGCTTCGCCAAGCAATAGCTGAAGAAAGTCTCTGTTAGATCATAAGCGTCTACAGAGACTTTCTTTTTTAATTTTTCTTAGTCTACCGAAGTACACCGTAATATTTGTTGGGTCTTGGACATATCGCTGAAATGTTGGTATAATCGTTGGTATATCTGTCCCCGTCCCCTCTTGGGACACCGAAGAACCAACAGGAGTACCAACATATGCCGCTCACCGATGCCAAGATTCGTGCCCTCCACGGCAAGGCCCTGAAAGGCGAAATCGTCGGAAAAGCCGCCGATGGTGGAGGTCTGAATTTTCAAAATGGAAAATACTGGCGGATGTCCTACCGCTTCGACGGCAAGCAGAAGACGCTTGCTCTGGGAGTCTATCCCGACATAAGCCTCAAAGCCGCCAGAGAAGCCCGCGACAAAGCCCGTACTCTGCTGCTTGCTCAGGGCATTGACCCAAACGAACTGAAAAAGAGCAGGCGTGACGAGGCGGAGCGTCAGCAAAAAGAAGAAGCGCGTACCTTCGAATTTGTCGCCCGGGAATGGTTCGACAAAAAGACGCGCAACCTCTCCCCTGCCTACCGGAAGCAAAAGCTCCAGCGCGTTGAAAAGCACCTCTTCCCGTACATTGGCCGAACTCCTATGGCCACACTCGATCTGCCCGAAATAGTGGCCGCTCTGGACCATCTTCGGGATATGCCGGACATGGGCAAGCGCATCGCCCAAATCGCCGGTCAGATCTGCCGCTACGCCCGTCTAATGCAGTATGCCAAGTATGATGTCTCGGCGGGTATCGTCGAAGCCCTGCCAGACAGTCCGCCTACCCAGCATAGAGCCACCATTACCGATCCCAAAGAAGTGGGGCATCTGCTTCGCGCAATCGACTCCTACAACGGCGACCTTTCCATCCGCTACGCTCTGCGCATCCTTCCCTATGTCTTTCTGCGTTCCAAGGAGCTGAGGCTGGCCCAGTGGAAGGAAATCGACCTCGAAAAGGCGTCTGGCTTGTCCCCTCTCATCATATGAAGATGAAACGCCCGCATGTCGTCCCTCTGTCGAAGCAGGTCGCAGCTCTTCTTCAGGAGCTTTACGACTGGACTGGCCATGGTGAGCTTATTTTCCCTTCGCCCTTTTCCAATACCTCGCCGATATCCGATGTCGGACTGCTGAACGCCCTACGAAGAATGGGATACGGCAGAGAAGAAATGTGCGTACACGGCTTCAGGGCGATGGCTTCGACCCTTTTGAACGAGTGCGGCAGATATCGTCATGACGTTATCGAAGCCCAGCTTGCCCATCAGGAAAAGAATGCCGTGCGCAATGCCTACAACCACGCTCAATATCTGCCGGAGCGGAAGGTCATGATGCAGGAATGGGCAGACTGGCTTGACGAAATGAGAGCGTCCGAGAACTGAAAAGGAGAATAATCATGGAAGACCTGCGAAACGAAAATCAGACTGAGGAAATCCAGCTCACAGTCACTGATACCGAATGGACAGAGACCGAACGCGGCCAGATGCGCGAGCATGGATATGACGACATGGATATACTGAGAGCATGGCTTAACTGATTCCAAATCCCATCACGATAACACTAAAGGCGCGACTTCTTGCGAGGGTATTTCGAAATTCTGAGCGCAGGAACTTGCGCCTTTTCCTGTTAAATTCCGCCCAAACAGGGGTCAAAAGCCCCCCCTGTTGGCGGCCAAACACTATGTAACCCAACTTTTTTTGACCAATAAAATCAGCGTGTTTTTACCCTGTTGGCGGCCTGTTTTTGCTTACATGGGTATATTCGATCCATGTATTTCAATAAGTTACGATATGTTTTTTTGAAATAAGACAGTGTTTTGACACCTTACACATGCAACCTAAAAAATTTTATATCAATAAAATCAATGTGATTTTACCATATATAGAAGTCTGAAGAGACTTTAAAGTACATCAGATGACATCAGGTAACGTTTTTTCGTGCAACCTAAATTTTCCTACTCTGTACATAGTTCTCCATCGTGTGCTATCGTTCTATCCAAACCTATTTCTTGGTTTACAGTGTATTTCTATAGGAGACGATAATGCAGACGAAGAAAATCAAGTCCCCTCGCCTTCGTGCCGATGAAGTTGCCGCCATTCTCAACTGCGCCAAGTCCACCGTTTGGAAGTGGGCCAAGGAAGGACGCATCCCTGCCCCGCATAAGGAAGGCAACCGCTTCACATACTGGCTTCGCACCGAAGTGGAAGCCTTTGCCTGCGGCAAGAATCTGACGAACAGCAACGGAACCATCTGAGCATGGAGAGTTATCCATGAACGCCCCGGCAGATATCCTCCAGAGAATGCAGTCTCAGCTTTTTCAGGCTGGCCTTGTGGTCGAGCAGGTAGAAGCGGACGGCGAACTCCACCGCTGCGGCGTGGCGGGAAAGGAGCGTGGCAAAGACGGCTCCTGCAAAGCCCACCTTGATTCTCCAGCATCACTCTGGTGGATGAACTGGCGCACCGGAGACGAAGGAACCTGGCACGATCAGACGGGTTCCCAGCTTACGGCTGAAGAGCAGGAAGCTCTTAAAGAACGTACTCGGCAAGCTCGCATCGCAAGGGACAAAGAACGCGATGAACGCTACCTGCGTGCGACACAGAAAGCCCTCTACCTCTGGAACAAGTTAGACATTGCAAACTCCGATCATCCCTATCTGAAGCGTAAGGGCATCGATACCCTTGGGGAAGTACGCCTCACGAATACGGGCAGACTCGTTCTGCCCCCTCTGGAACGAGAAAGTCGAGTTGACCTCTCTTCAGTACATCGACATCAACGGCGAAAAAAATTTTCTTGCAGGCGGCAGAACTGCTGGATCCTTCTGCGAGATTCCCGCCTCTCCCGATAAGAGTAACGGCCCTCTGCTTCTTTGCGAAGGCTACGCCACCGGTGCCAGTCTGCACATGGCCACTGGCTATGCCTGTGTCATCGGCTTCAACTGCGGCAACCTGCTACCCGTGGCAAAGACTCTTCGGAGCAGGTATCTGAACCGGGAAATTATCCTCTGTGCCGACAACGATATCAGCACGAAGAAGCCAGACGGCACGCCATACAATCCCGGCAAGGAAGAGGGACACATAGCGGCGGATG
>JAZQMJ010000095.1:0-8885 GCA_045543435.1 Mailhella sp. | reverse complement strand
CTGCGCGAAGTGGCCGCCAAGGGCCGTTACTGGGAACGCGGCGAGTGGGTGGAGACCGATCCTCTCTCCTGGAAGATGAACTTCGACTTCCCCGAAGGCATCGGCAAGAAGAACTGCTACCTCATGTACCATGAAGAGCTGGAATCCCTCGTTAAAAACCTGAACGGCATCCGCCGCGCCCGCTTCTGGATGACCTTTGGCGACGCCTATCTGAACCACCTTCAGGTGTTCAAGAACGTGGGCCTCATCGGCATCGAGCCTGTGAAGTTCCAGGGACAGGACATCGTGCCCCTCCAGTTCCTCGCCAAGCTCCTGCCCGATCCCGCCTCCCTCGGCCCCCGCACCGTGGGCAAGACCTGCATCGGCTGCCTCATGAAGGGCGTGAAGGACGGCGAAGAGAAGACCTACTACATCTACAACATCTGCGACCATCAGGCCTGCTACCGCGAACTCGGCTCTCAGGCCATCTCCTACACCACCGGCGTGCCCGCCATGGTCGGCGCCATGATGATGATCACCGGCAAGTGGAACAAGCCCGGCGTGTGGAACATGGAACAGATGGATCCCGATCCCTTCCTCGAAGAGCTCGCCAAGTACGGCCTGCCCTGGACCGTGATCGAACCCGCTCTGTAATACCGCATCTCTGAGAAGAGCGGACAGGGGAAGCCCTGCCCGCTCTTTTCGTCTGCGCATACTTCCTTTATGGGGAAACGCCTGCCGAGGACGCCATGACTCTTGAAGAACAGATAGCCCGCCTCGAGGAGCAGAACTATTTTCAGGAAAAGCTCCTCTCCCAGCTCAACGAGGCCCTCACCTTCCAGCAGGCGCAGATAGACTTTCTGGAAAAGCGCATCGCAGAACTTGAGCAGAACGTGACCAGCCTGCTCGAGACCTCGCCTCAGGAAGCCCCTGTAAACACTCTCCCGCCGCACTACATGCCGGAAAGGTACTAGAATGCTCGAATATCTGAACAAGCTGAAGCCCGAAACGTGGCCTTCCCCCTGCTTCGTCACCGACCTCGCCCTGCTGAAGAAGAACGCCGCCATTCTCGACAGCGTACAGCAGCGCACCGGCGCGAAGATCATGCTGGCCCTCAAGTGCTTCTCTCAGTGGATGACCTTCCCCGTGCTTTCCCGCGCCATGCGCGGCCCGCTCTACGGCTGCTGCGCCAGCTCTCCCGACGAAGCCCGCCTCGCCAAGGAAGACTTCTGCGGTGAAGTGCATGCCTTTGCCGCCGCCTGGAGCGAAGAAGAACTCGCCGAGACCCTGCGCTATGCCGACCATATCGTCTTCAACTCCTTCGCGCAGTGGAAGCGTTTCCGCCCGCTGGTGAAGAAGGCCGAAGAGGAGCGCGGCATCGAGATAGAATGCGGCCTGCGCCTGAACCCCGAGCACTCCGAAGGCGCCGTGGCCATCTACGACCCCTGCTCCGCCGGCTCGCGCCTCGGCATCCGCCCCTCTGCCTTCGAAGCGGCCCTCTCTGAAGATCCCAGCGCGCTCGACGGCATCTCCGGCCTGCATTTCCACACGCTCTGCGAACAGAACTCCGACTGCCTCGCCCGCACTCTCGAAGCCGTGGAAAAGCATTTCGGCAAGTATTTCCACCAGATGAAGTGGATAAACTTCGGCGGCGGCCATCACATCAGCCGCGACGACTACGACCTCGAACTGCTCTGCAAATGCATCGAGCATGTGCGCGACACCTATGATGTCCAGGTCTATCTCGAACCCGGCGAAGCCGTGGCCCTCAACGCCGGCGTTCTCGTGGCCACTGTGCTCGATGTGGTGCAGGCCGATATGCCCATCGCCATCCTCGACACTTCCGCCGCCTGCCACATGCCCGACGTCATGGAAATGCCCTACCGCCCCAACATCATCGGCTCCGGCGAAGCGGGCGAGAAGGCCTTCACCTGCCGCCTTGCCGGCAAGTCCTGCCTCGCCGGCGACGTCATCGGCGAATATTCCTTCGACAAGGCCCTCGAGCCCGGCGACAAGCTCGTCTTCCTCGACATGGCCATCTACAGCATGGTGAAGACCACCACCTTCAACGGCCTGCGCCTGCCCAGCATCGCCATCTGGGATTCCGAGACCGACCAGCGCCGTGTGACCCGCACCTTCGGCTACGAAGATTTCCGCGGACGCCTGTAGAACTCAGTACGAATGCATCAAAGAAGCGCCTGTTGAAAAACGGGCGCTTTCTTTTTATATAATGAACAACATCATATCTATAACATCAATAATATAAACATCACATCAATATAGTACACATCAATATTACAACGTGCAAAAAACTGAACATTATCATTTATCTAATATTGTTTTTGTACTTGTAAAAATTTTACACCTTCACACATGCATGCTCAAACGCCTGCATTATCGAAACCTTGCGCCTCAACATTCTCATCCTGCGAAAAAGTTCTTCGCGGGAGGCGCAAGACAACAGTGGGAAGGTATGGAATGAAGAAACTTCTTACTCTCTGTCTGGCCGCCGGCATGACGCTCTCGGCCGCACACGGCGCTTCCGCCGTAGAACTCAAGGTTGACGGCATCTACGACTTCTCCTTCAGCGGCTCTTCGAACATGAACGGCAGCCGTTCCTTCATGAGCTCCTCCGATCATCGCCACAATTTCAAGCGCGATCTCCACGGACGCCAGTTCGACGCCCTCCAGCGTATGCGCCTCGGCTTCGAGTTCGTCATGAGCGAACAGCTCTCGGCCTACTATCAGGCCCAGGTCGGCACCTTCTACTGGGGCGGCCCATACAAAGGCGCTAAAAAGGCTGAAGCCGACGGCGGCGCCCTCGCCACCCGTGCCGCCAACGTGACCACCCGCCTTGCCTATCTGGACTGGTTCGTGCCCAGCACCGAGATCCATGTGCGCATGGGCCAGCAGCCTTTCGCTCTCCCGGGCTATGTGGCCGGCAGTCCCATCCTCGACGATCCTGCCGCCGGCGTCACCATCAATGCGCCCGTCACCGACTGGCTCGACCTCACCGGCTTCTGGATCCGCGCCGTATCCGATCCTTACAAGACTTCCTCCGGCGAATATGAGTACGACGCGGCCGACGTCGACCTCTTCGGCCTTGTCGCCGACATGAAATTCGATGCCTTCCGTCTCACCCCCTGGGGCATCGTGGGCCACGGCGGCAAGGACTTCGCCGATGTGAAGAACGCAGGCGGCACGGCCTCCGGCGTACTCCCCTTCAACGGCATGGACCGCCTGTACAAAGAAAATGGCGTCCTCATGTCCGAACACGACGGCTCTTCCTCCACCATCTGGTTCGCCGGCATCAGCGGCGAATACAAGCCGTTCGATCCTTTGCGCCTCGCTCTGGACTTCTACTACAGCGCCACGGACAATTCCCACGCCTCCACCGAACGTGACGGCTGGTATGTGGCCGGCCTTGCCGAATACAAGATGCCGTGGTTCGTGCCTGCCATCGTGGCCTGGTATGCCTCCGGCGACGACGGCAATGCCGACAATGGTTCCGAACAGCCCCTCACTCTCTCCGGCGGCTTCGACCCCGGTGCGCGCGCCTATTTCGACGGCCGCTTCAGCATCGCCAACACCATCGACAAGTGCGATGCCGGCGGCACCTGGGGCGTGAGCGCCCAGCTCAACAAGATCTCCTTCATGAAGGATCTGCACCACGACCTTGCCCTCACCTATTTCCAGGGCACGAACAGCAAGCATATGCCCGAGATCATCAATCGCAACGGAGGCGAAGTCTCCCCCGCCGATTATCTGACTCGCGGCGATTCTATCATTGAAGTGGACTTCAACAGCACATACCAGATCTACAAGAACCTCGTTGCCGTACTCGAACTCAGCTACCTGTTCCAGGACATCGACGACAACGTCTGGCGCACTGCCGACGACAGGAAGGGCGACTTCTCCGACGCCTGGCGCGCCGCCCTGAACTTCCGCTACAAGTTCTAAACACTCCTCTCCGCCGCCTGCCGTTTTCCGTCATTCCTTGAACGGCAGACTCCCTCCTGCGGAGATGACATAAGGCCGGATCCCGAGGGAAGGATCCGGCCTTTGCCTATTAAAAAACAAAGCCCTCCGCAGGGAAGGGCTCCGGAGATATCTCGCAAGCTATCCCTTATCGGGCAGAACAGCCTCGCCAGCGTTGCCTGCAGGGCATTCTTCAGGAAGCTCCATCGCAGAAGGAAGCTCACCGCTCCTGTATTTCTCGGCAAAGGAACGGAGCCCGCTGAGGATGATATCTTTGAAATAAACGTTCATGTCCTCCCCGCGATAATGGAAGATAGGGGCCAGAGTCCTGGCCATATCGCGCTGTACGCAGAGCATGATGAGGTAAGGCCCCATGACGGAGATGACGCAGCAGTGCAGAGCCGGGTCGCCCATAGGGATACCGGTGATCTCGGAGAGGAGCTTGGAGATAGTGCGTTCCTTGGTCAGCGTGCCCTGCAGGAAGGAAAGGCCGCCCAACGCGGACGGGGCTATGAGCTCGTGGGCCCAGATGCGGGAATGCCAGCTCTGGGAATTGTAGATATTGGCGATGTACGCATCGAGCACCATGCCCAGCTTTTCTTCGGCGGAGCATCCGGCATGCATGATGGCTTCCATCTGCCGCTCGTTGACGATGTGCTCGTGCACGTCCTCAAGGACGGCGCGGTAAAGATCGTCGCGGCTGCCGAAGTGATAGTTCACCGCGGCTATGTTCACCCCAGCTTCCTTGCAGATCATCTTGCTGGTGGTATCGGCATAGCCATGCTCGGCGAAAAGCCGGACAGCCGTTTCGAGGATGTGGCGGCGAGTGACTTCGCCGTCTTCGCGGGCATGCTTCTTGCGGGAGAAAAGGGATATCATAGAAAAGGTCCTTTGCTGGAACAGCGGGCCCAATATAAAACAAGAAAGGCCGGGCCGCAATGCGGACCAGCCTTAAAATCGAAAGTCGGGGCATCACGGACGGTCATGCCCCGGAACTTCCATAACCGTCTTCTGAGGGCAGGCAGGCGTTACGCGTATCTCTTTCATAACGACTGCACCGTCCGTCCCGCAGAGCGGTTTGCGCGACTTTGAAATGGAGAGGTGTATTCCAAAGCACGCCACGAGCGAAATTCGTTCCCGAAGGAAAAGCATCGAACCAAGTTCAAATGCGAATTTGAATTTGAACTAAAGCCCCCTTCTTGTCAACCCCAAAATCATTCCCGCATAGAATAAAAGGCACATAGTCCGCATGAAAAATTCCCCATCCCTTTAGGCAAGGACGAACTTGACAAAAGCCCACAAGTATCTCAGGCAGAAGAAAACAGCCTGCCGAGGTCTTCCATGCATCCCAACAGTCCCCACCACACCCGGGCCACGCTCATCGGCCTTTCCGCGCCTCTGTGCTGGGGCATGTCCGTAGGGCTCACGCGCTGCATCACGGAATCCTTCGGCATGGCGGCTGGCCTTGCCGTATTCAACTGGGTGACCTGCGCCTTCCTGCTCCTTGTCCTCGGCCTGCCGGACCTGAAGAAATTCTCGAAGAAGTTCCTTTTCCTCGGCGTGCCTATGGGCAATGTCTATACCATCTGCTACTGCCTCTCGCTCTACCTCGCGGACGGCCCCCAGCAGGTGGTGGAGGTAGGCATGGTGAACTACCTCTGGCCCTGCCTCGTGGTACTCTTCGCCGTGCTCTTCAACGGGCAGAAGGCGCGCTGGTGGCTGTGGCCCGGCGCGGCGGCCTGCTTCATCGGGCTCACGCTCGTCCTTGGCGGGGAGCACGGCATTCGGCCTGCAGAACTTCTCGCTCACATACGCTCCAACCCGTGGAGCTACGGGCTCGCCTTTGGCGGCGCGGTGACCTGGGGCATATATTCCAACGTGGTACGGGCGTGGTCCAACGGGCAGAACCCGGCCCTCATCGTCTTCACCATCGACGCCCTCATGTTCACGGCGCTCTGGGCGGCAGGCTACGGCGAACTTTCCGGCGGCAGTCTGCAGGGCTGGATAAGCGTGGTACTCGGCGGCATAGCCGTGGGCGGCGCCTATGCGGCATGGAACTACGGCGTGACGCACGGCAACATCACGCTCATCGGCATTGCCTCGTACTTCACCCCGGTGCTTTCCTGCCTCTTCTCCTCGTGGTGGATAGGTGCGAGCATCTCCGGCCCGTTCTGGCTGGGCGTAGCCGTCCTGGTCGCCGGCTCTCTCGTCTGCTGGCATTCGACACGGGCCGCCGACTGAATATCCTCCCCGGCACAACAGAAAAGCCCCGTTCCACATTCCATGGAGCGGGGCTTCTTTCATACACTCGCTATGCTTACTTCAGCTTGGAGAGCAGTTCTTCGCGGATGGCGGTGATGGAGCCGGAGCCGTCGAGAGCGATATAGCAGGTCTCGCCCTTTTCGGCGAGGGCCTTGAAGTAGTAGGCGGCGGCCAGGGTGCCGTTCACTTCATCATAGTAGATGTCGTGACGCTTGTTGATGGCGGCCTCGTCCTGGTCGTCGGCGCGGGTCTTCAGTTCGCCGCCGCACACGCGGCAGACATCGCCGTTGGGCTTGATGGCGTCGATGAAGATATTGTTGGGGTGATTGTTGTTGTTCACGCAGAGGCGGCGGCCCATGATGCGGTCGCGAGCGGTGGAGCGGGGGAGCAGGATCTCGACCACATAGTCGAGCTTCATGCCTTCGGCCTTGAGGGCTTCATCGAGCTTGCGGGCCTGTTCCATGTTGCGGGGGAAGCCGTCGAGCAGCCAGCCGCTGTCGCCCTGATTCTTGAGGATGTCGAGCACCATGGGGATGGTGATATCGTCGGGCACGAGTTCGCCCTTGTCGATGTAGGCCTTGGCCTTCATGCCCAGTTCGGTGCCGCCGCCGATGTGCTTACGGAAGATGGCGCCGGACTCGATGTGGGCAATGCCGTACTTTTCCATGAGAAGAGCGCCCTGGGTGCCCTTGCCGCTGCCGTTGGGGCCAAAAATCAGAATATTCATCGTATCCTCTCGCGCAGTTCACGCTTTCGCCGCTCACGTTTTCGTGCCCGGCTTCGAGACGCAGACCAAGAGCCTGCGCGGAGCGGCCTCCGCCGCCCTCAGGGTTAGAAACACTGTCACCGGGCATGGCCCGGCGGCGTCCTTTTCCGTGCCGCCTCATGCGGCATCCGGCCCATTGTCAGGCCGGAAAATATCTGCCGCCTAGTCCAGCGGCGGGAGCTCGCTTTCGTCCACGATGACGGCACGGCCTTCCGTGCGGATATCGCGGCAGCGGAGCTTGTAGTCTTCCAGGTAGCGGAAGCCTTCGTGGGCGAACTGGGCATGGCTGGCCTCACGGCTGATGCCGGGGCAGTCCTCGCGGGCCATCTCGAAGCTCACGCGGTCGATGAGGTTGCCGCGGAAAAAAGGCCATGCGCGGCACACCGACGGGCGAGCCGGATGGATGGCACAGCCTCGCCCTTCCTTGAAGAACATGCAGAAGCCGTCGTCGCCGACCTTGAGCGTAGGCTTGCCGCCCATCACTTCCGTGTAGCGTGCCAGCACTTCTTCGGCAGGCAGGCCGAAGTGGGCGCAGAGGCGAGGCAGGTCGCGCGGGCCGACAACGATGCCGCCGCGGCCTTCACAGCATTTGCCGCAGCGCAGGCAGGTGAAAGTCTCGGTCCTGTCGTCGAACAGCGCCTTATGCACAGTCTCGATGCACCTGTCTTCCACGACCTTGACGCCGGCTTCGAACATGAGCTGGCCGGCCTCGGCGCTGCGGATGCCTTCCTGCATCCAGAATATCTGGGGGAGCTTCGGGAGCTGGAGCACCTCGCGGGCGTGATCGGCGCAGTACTGCGGTGCGCGGAAAAGGCAGACGATGTCCGGCTCGAAGCCGAGCTCCGCCAGTTCCAGTATGCTGTGGGCATTAGCCAGCCCCCAGGTCTGCCTGCGCACGGGATGCACGGGCATGACTTCGAAACCGGCGTTCAGCAGGTAGCGGCCCACATGGTCGACAGGGGAACCAAGGTTGTCCTTCGCACCGATGATGGCGATGCGGCGGGCGCGGCCCAGCATGTCTCGAAGCTGATCGTCGAAAAGCATGGATACTCCAGAAAATTCTTCAAGGGACAAAACTACACTAGCCCTGCCTGCGGCTTTTTGCAATGCTTTCAGCCCAGTCCTGCATGAAAAGCCTTATCTCTCAAAGAAAAAGCCCGGCAAAGCGGGCTCAATCGAAAGTCTTTGGAAGATGGGGTGGGGTTCGGGGAGGGGAAGAAAGCTTTTCTGCAGAAAAGTTTCTTCCCCTCCCCGTAAAATCATCCCCTCTACGCCTTCTCGAACCAGGCGTTCAGGCGTTCTTCGTATTCTTCGTCGTTCCAGAGGCGCTGTTCGTACATGCCGGCGAGGGCGCGCTGGCGAGAAGCCTCGGAAAGCATGAGGGCGGAAGCCACGGACACGTTGAAGCTCTGCACCATGCCGTACATGGGGATATACACTTCGCCGTCCACCATAGGCACGAGTTCAGGGGAAACGCCGCTGTGTTCGTTGCCCATGATGATGGCCGTAGGCTTGGTGAAGTCGTAGGCCGTGAGAGGCTTGGCGGCGGGAGAACAGCTGGTGGCGAGAATCTGCATACCCTGGCCGTGCAGGCATTCCACCAGCTCTTCCTTGGAGGAGTGGCGGATGGTGTTCACCCACTTGAAGGCAGAAGCGGAAGTCTTGCGGCTGAGCTGGGGGAAGGCGCACTGGCTGTAGTACAGATGCACTTCCGGCACGCCGAAAGCGTCGCAGCTGCGGTAGATGGCCGAGACGTTGTGCGGATCCCACACGTTGTCCATAACGAGGGTGAGGCCCTTCTGGCGCTGGGAAAGCACCTTCTCGATCTTCGCCCGGCGGCGTTCAGTCATGGTACGCATTTAGAACTCCAAAGAACCGGTAGTGCGGGGGAAGGGAAGCA
>JAZQMJ010000094.1:0-2515 GCA_045543435.1 Mailhella sp. | reverse complement strand
TGGGGAGGTTGGCGCCGATGGCCGCGGCCATGGGTTCTTCGATGAGATAGACCTCGCGGGCGCCGGCGCTGAGGGCGGATTCCTTCACGGCGCGCTTCTCCACCTGGGTGATGCCGGTGGGCACGCAGATCATGATGCGCGGGCGCACGAGGCGGCGCTGGTTATGGACCTTGGAGATGAAGTAGCGGAGCATGGCTTCCGTCACCTCGAAGTCGGCGATGACGCCGTCCTTCATGGGGCGGATGGCGCGGATGTTGCCGGGAGCGCGGCCGAGCATGCGCTTGGCCTCGGAACCCACGGCCAGCACCTGGTCGTTGCCGCGGCTGTCCTTCTTCACTGCCACCACGGAGGGCTCGCGAAGAACGATGCCCTGCCCCTTGACATACACGCAGGTGTTTGCGGTACCAAGGTCGATAGCGAGGTCATTGGAAAAGATACCTAAGATGAGATCGAAGATTTTTGCCATCTGAAAAGTCTCGCAGACTCTTAATTTTTTAAGTGAATCAGTAATTTTTAGGCTTAGAAGAGGCGGCCTGTCAACATGAAAAACATTACAAGGTACCGCACGCTGGACAGCTGGCTTCGCTCGCGGCATGGAGAAAAAGTCCAGAAAATACCGCTGGATGCCGGTTCAGGATGCCCGAACCGCGACGGCACTCTCGGCTCTGGCGGCTGTTCCTTCTGCAATGCCGCAGGTTCCGGCTCTGGCCGCGCCTGCGAAAGCTTCGAAAAACAGTGGGAATACTGGCGCGGCCGCCTCGCCCGCTCCCCGCGCACGAAGAACGTGAAACGCTATCTGGGCTATATCCAGTCCTTCACCAACACCTACGGCCCGGCCTCGCGCCTCGCCACCCTTCTCCGGGAGCTGGAAGGCCTGCCCGGGCTGGTCGGCGCCTGCGTAGGCACGCGCCCGGACTGCGTGGACGAGGAGAAGATGGCGCTCATGGCCGCTGTTCCGTGGCCGGAATTCTGGCTGGAACTCGGCCTGCAGTCGCACAGAGACGACACGCTCGCCCGCATCAACCGGGGGCACAGCGCCGCCGACTCCGAAAAGGCCGTACGCCTCGCGGCCGAGCATGGCGTGAAGGTCTGCGTGCATCTCATGGCCGGACTTCCGAGAGAACGCGGAGAAGACTTCCTCGACACAGTGCGCTGGGCGGCCTCCCTGCCTGTGCAGGGCGTGAAGCTCCACAACCTCTATGTCCCGCAGGGCACGGCTCTGGAACAGGAGTGGAAAAGCGGAAGCTATGCCCCTATGGAGCAGGAAGAATATGTGGAGCTCGCGGCCCGCGCCCTCACGCTCCTGCCCTCTTCCGCGGTCATGCACCGTATCACGGCCGACCCTGCCCCGGGAGAACTTTCCGCGCCGGGCTGGGCGGCAGACAAGGGCATAACAGTCATGCAGATAGACCGCCTGCTCGCCTACAACGACTGGTGGCAGGGCAAGGACTGCGACGCGAAGGACGCCAATCCCTTCACCAATTAAAAGGCAAGGTCAGCGCCGCACTATTTTCCGGGCTCTTCAGGCGAAGTTCCGCCCTGCCCGCCCTTCTGCGCATTGCAGACGACGTCCCCGGCGTTCTGCGCCCTCTCCGGCGTGAACTTGGGCAGGCGGCTTATGGCTTCGCACTGCATGGAACGCAGGCGCTTGCCGGACTCCTCGCCCCTGTTGCGCCATTCTTCGGGCAGATGCACCTTGAGCATGGCCGCCATATCGCGTTCGGCCATAGGCTCCCAGTCCCAGCCGCCGTCTGCCCCGGCGAGCAGCCAGAAATCATGCTCGATATGCGCGTCGCGTATCTGGCAGAGCATGTCGCGCCTCGTGCCGGAACGCAGGGAGCCGTACATGCCGCCCTTCATATGAAGGAGCGTGCCCACCACGGCGGCGCGTATCCAGCGGGAAGGCATGCAGAGGCGATGCCCCAGTGCCTTCACCAGATCCACGCCCTTGAGTTCGTGCCCGTAGTGATGCGGCAGTATGGCCTCTTCGGTACGCACCTTGCCGAGGTCGTGGCACAGGCCCATCCACACGGCCAGCGGATGCCCGGCACAGCGGTCCATGACTTCGAAAGTATGCTCAAGCACTGAATTGTCATGCCACGGGAGCGGCCCGGCAGGGATGTCTGCCGCAGGTGCGAGCTCCTCGAACCAGGGAAGGAGACATCCGGCCTCGTGGAGCACGCTGAAGAAGCGCGAAGGCTTCGGCGCGGCAAAGGCCTTCATCACCTCGCGGCCCACACGTTCGCGCGGCAGGGAAGCGAGCCCGCTGGCACAGCAGGAAGCGAAGGCGCGCATGGCGTCCATGGTCTCGGGCGCGATGGAGAAATCAGGAAGTTCGGCGGCGAAACGGGCCAGGCGGAAAACGCGCAGAGGGTCACGCCGGAGGGCGTCATCGGAGGCGAGGCGCAATACCTTGCCCTGCATGTCTTCGCAGAAGCGCGGATGGCAGACGAGGCGGCCTTCCGCATCGAAGGCGGCCGCGTTTATGGTGAGGTCGCGGCTGAGCATATCCTCT
>JAZQMJ010000093.1:0-30656 GCA_045543435.1 Mailhella sp. | reverse complement strand
CACCAAGTCCACGCCCGAAGGTGCGCGTGACTTCCTCGTGCCCAGCCGCATGAATCCCGGTGAATTCTACGCGCTGCCCCAGTCTCCCCAGCAGTTCAAGCAGATGCTCATGATGAGCGGCGTGGACCGCTACTATCAGGTGGCCCGCTGCTTCCGCGACGAAGACCTCCGTGCCGACCGTCAGCCTGAATTCACTCAGGTGGACATCGAAATGAGCTTCGTGGACGAAGAACAGGTGATGGGCATGGCCGAAGGCCTCATGGCCCGCGTGTTCAAGGAAGCCCTCGGCGTAGAGATCTCCCTGCCTATCCCCCGCATGCCCTATGAAGAAGCCATGCGCGACTACGGCTGCGACAAGCCCGATACCCGCTTCGACCTCAAGCTCAAGGACGTGACCGATATCGTTCGCGGCTCTTCCTTCAAGCTCTTCGCTTCCGCCCAGCTGGTCAAGGCCATGCGCGTTCCCGCCGGCGGCACCATGACCCGCAAGGAGATCGACGAACTCACCGATTATGTGAAGGGCTTCGGCGCCATGGGCCTCGCCTGGATCAAGATCCACGAAACCGAATGGCAGTCCCCCATCGCCAAGTTCCTCTCTGAGGAAGAGCGCGCCGGCCTCGTGGAAGCCTGCGGTCTCGTGCCTGGCGACATCGTGTTCTTCCAGGCTGGCGAACCCGGCCTCGTGAACAACGCCCTTGCCGGCCTGCGCGTGAAGCTCGGCCACAAGCTCGGCCTCATCCCCGAGAACACCTGGAACCTGCTCTGGGTGACCGACTTCCCCCTCTTCGAATTCAGCGAAGAAGAAAACCGCTGGGTCGCCTGCCACCATCCCTTCACCGCCGCTCAGGACGAGAGCTACGACATCATGCTCACCGATCCCGCCAAGGCCAAGGCCCGCGCTTACGACATGGTGCTGAACGGCAACGAGATCGGCGGCGGCTCCATCCGTATCCACAACCCCAACGACCAGACCCGCATGTTCGAAGGCCTCGGTTTCACTGAAGAATCCGCCAAGGCTCAGTTCGGCTACTTCCTGCAGGCTCTGGACTACGGCACTCCTCCCCACGGCGGCATCGCCTTCGGCCTCGACCGCGTGGCCATGCTGCTCACCGGCGCTTCGTCCATCCGCGACGTCATCGCCTTCCCCAAGAACCAGAAGGCCAGCTGCCTGCTCACCGAGGCTCCCTCTCCCGTGGACAACAAGCAGCTGCGCGAGCTCGGCATCCGCCTGCGCGAGAAGGCCGCCGCTCCTGCCGAAACTCCTGCGGAGTAATACATGCTGCGTCCCGTCATCCAGTATCCCAACCCCCTGCTCGCCAAGAAGTCCGAGCCTGTCGCTGAGATCAACGACGAGATTCGCGCCCTCGCTCAGGATATGCTCGATACCCTGAAGACCGTGGGCGGCGTGGGCATTGCCGCTCCTCAGATAGGCGTGCTCAAGCGCGTGGTCATCATCGACGTCTCCCTTGCCGACGACGACCCTGAACTGCCTCAGGACTTCCGCGTCTTCATCAACCCCGTGGTGACTGTCATCGACCCCAAGCTCTCTGAAGAGAACGAAGGCTGTCTCTCCGTGCCGGAACTGCGCTCCAAGGTGAAGCGTCCCCGCCGCGTGGCTCTCGAAGGCCTCGACCTCAACGGCAACACCGTGCGCATCGAAGGCGAAGGCTACTTCAGCGCCTGCATGCAGCACGAGACCGACCACCTCGACGGCAAGCTCTTCATCGACCACATCAGTTACCTCAAGCGCTCGATGTACGATAAGAAGATGAAGAAGATGAAGTAAGATAGAATGATACGGGGGAGGCCGCTTTTTAGCAAAAAGCGCCTCCCCCGCACCCCCTCCCGAAAAGCGATTGAGGGAGGGTGAAAATAGGGGCTTCTGCCCCAAGAGATAACAGAGAAGGCCGTGACCCCGTTCGTTCGGAGTCACGGCCTTCTTTCGTTTGTAAGTTCTGGTCAGGCGGTCTGTTCCTTCTTCAGCACGGCAAGGAACAGCGCGTCGTGGCCGGGGAGTTCCGGCAGGAAGAGACGCTGCTCACAGAGGCGGGCAGAGCCGTTCGACTTGAGGAATTTTTCTATGCGGCCTTCGTTTTCCTTTCTGTTCAAGGCGCAGGTCGCGTAGAAGAGCAGGCCGCCGGGCTGGAGCTTGCCCCATGCGTCTTCAAGGATGGAAGCCTGCAGGCGTTCGGCTTCGTTCAGCCGTTCAGGCGTCAGGCGGAGCCGGAGTTCGGGCACGCGGCCCAGCGTTCCCGTTCCACTGCAGGGAACGTCGATGAGGATGAGCGGGTACGAGGCCTGCACGTCCTGCTCGGGGGAGCAGACTGCCTGCGGGGCAGGGAGGCCAAGGCGTTCGACGGCGGCCAGAAGGTCATCCAGCCGGAACTGCGCCGGATCGCTGGCCAGAGCGACATGTACGCCTTTTTCCAGCAGGGCAGTGCTCTTGCCGCCGCGTCCGCAGCAGGCGTCCCACAGCTCTGCCGAGGCGAGCTTTTCGTCCTGCGCTATCCAGTCGGCAATGGATTCCGAAACGAGCTGGGAGGAAATGCCCTGCCGCGAGAGGAAGCCTTTCGCCTCGAGTTCGGCGAGCTCCTGCTGTTCTTCCGCCGCATTGCTTCTGTCCTTGGGCAGGCCGAAGCTGGTGAAGCCGTGCAGGCCGACAGGCGCGTAGCCGCGTTCGAGCCAGCTGAGGCGGAGTGCTTCCGCGCCTTCGCGCGCCCAGTTCACACGCCAGCAGGGCGCGGCATGGCTGAGCGTGCTCTCGGCGAACGAAGAGGCTTTTTCTTCTCCGTACTGCGCCTTCCACATGGCGGTGAGCCACGCCGGGATGGAGGCAGCTTCGAAGGTGCCAGCCTTTTCCGTCTTGGAGCGCAGAGTTTCCTGTTCTCTGTCGGCAGAGCGCAGGACGCCGTTCACGAGTCCGCCCAGCCCCTGCCCGAAGCGCCGCCGGGCGATGCCCACGAATTCGCTGACCGTTGCCCGCGCCGGGATGCCGTCCATGAACAGGAGCTCGTACATGCCGAGGCGGAGGAGCATGCGTACCTGCGCCGAGAGCGCGCCGGGCTTTTTCAGGAAGCCGTCGAGGAGAGCATCAAGAAGCGTATGCCTGCGAAGGACGCCGAAGGTCAGCTCGGAAAGCAGGGCGGAGTCGCGTCCATCGAGGCCGGAGCTCTGGACCGCCCTCGCCAGCATCACCGGCAGGGGCGTACCTTCTTCCGGATGCTGGAAGAGGGCATGGAGAAGCTCAAGGGCCGCTTCACGGGCGTTTCTGGCGCTTCGATTCTGGGGCGTGTTTTTTATTTTTTCGATGTCTGGCTCACGATTCGGCATAAATCTTCTCTAAAGGCATTCTGGTGCGAAAAAAGGGCAGTCGCTCATTTTTGAGCTGGAACCGCCCTTTTTTTTGTGTTCGAAACGTTTACTTGCCGCCCAGAACGCCATAAGGCGCCGTGAGGCCGCGAAGCCGCCCGTTGAAGAAGTCCTTCGCGCTCATGGTGGACTTGCCTGCCGGGCGCAGGGCGGTCACGCGGTACGAGCCGGAACCGCAGGCGACGAGGAGGGCGTCGCCGTCCATGCCGAGCACGGTGCCGGGAGCGGCTTCGGCATCCTGGTCCACAGGCTGGCCGGGCTCGATGCGAAGAGCGAGGTCTTCCTTGCCTTCGATGCGGAGCGTGCTTTTCGCACCGGGCGCAGGAGTGAGGCCGCGGATGATGTTATGGATGCGCTTGGCGTCCATGCTCCAGTCTATCCATTCTTCTTCAGGGGAGATCTTGGCGGCGTGCGTCACCAGCTCCTCGTTCTGGGGGACGAAGGCCAGACGCTTTTCGGCGATCATGCCAAGCGCGCTGACCATGACCTTTGCGCCGTGTTCGGCCAGCGTGTCGAACAGCGTGCCGGCAGTGTCTTCAGGTTCGATGCTCACGGCAAGCTGGAGCAGCATGGGGCCGGAGTCCAGCCCGGCTTCCATCTTCATGATGGTGATGCCGGAAACGCGGTCGCCGTTCATCACGGCGCGCTGGATGGGGGCCGCACCGCGGTACTGGGGCAGGAGCGAGCCGTGTACGTTGTAGGGGCCGAGCTTGGGGATGTCGAGTACGCGCTGGGGAAGGAGCAGTCCGTAGGCGGCCACGACCAGAACATCGGGCTCAAGGGAGGCGAGGAACTGCACATCGGCGTCATCCCGGAAATTCTTGGGCTGGTACACAGGGTAGCCCAGTTCCAGCGCCAGTTCCTTGGTGGCAGAAGCCTTGAGCTTCTTGCCGCGACCGGCGGGGCGGTCGGGCTGAGTATAGACGGCAACGACTTCGCCGCCTTCCCATGCGGCAACTTCTTTCAGCACAGCCGCCGCAAAATCCGGCGTGCCCATGAAAACGATGCGCAGTTTAGACATGATATCTCCTCAAGAAAGGTATGGAACTGGTGATGGAGGAACCTGCGGAGAGTGTTGCAGGTCTATGTCATCTTGAAAGGTAAGGTCGATTTACGAATTGGTACGATATCCGCTTGATATCCCAAAGGGAGGCGCGTCCCTTTCAAGGCAGAGGGCATTCTACCTTAAGGAGGCTGAGCTTTTCAATCTGGATTTTATGCCGGAATCGCGGCGAGATTTGCGAGAAGCCAAAGAAAAACCGCCCCGTGTGGGGCGGTCCTGACGTCTATGCCGCTATCCTTCGTTTTTTATCCCAAGCAGTTCGATGATGCGGGCGAGCTCTTCGGGGGAGGCGTAGGGTATCTGGATGCGGCCTTTTTCTTCCGTGCCGGAGATGGTCGCCTTGGTACCGCTGTTCTGGCGGAGAAGGTTCTGCAAGTCCTTTATGCACTGGGGCTTGGGGGCGCGGGGAGCTTTGGGCGCGGCAGGCTGGCCGCTCTGGGGAATGAGCTTTTCCGGGAGCTTGCCGGTGCGCTTGCAGGTGTCGGCGGCGGCTTCGGTCTCGCGCACGGAAAGCCGCTGGTCGATGACGGCGGCGTAGAGTTCGGCGCGGAGTTCGGCATCGGCTATGGCGAGCAGGGCGCGGGCGTGGCCGGCAGTGATGTCGCTGCGGACCAGACCTTCCTGGATGGAGGGCGGGAGCTGGAGGAGGCGCAGGGCGTTCGCCACGGCGGAACGGCTTTTGCCGAGCTGTTCGGCGAGGGCTTCCTGGCTCAGGCCATGAGCTTCGCGCAGGGCCTGCAGGGCTTCGGCTTCTTCCAGAGGATTGAGGTCTTCACGCTGGAGGTTTTCCACAAGGGCCACGGTCATGGCTTCCTTGTCGGTGTATTCCGTCACGATGACGGGTACTTCCGTGAGGCCGGCCAGTTTTGCCGCCCGCCAGCGGCGTTCGCCGGCGACTATCTCGTAGCGCTGTGGCATGCCGGGGAGCTGGCGCACCAGAAGAGGCTGGATGACGCCCTGGTTCTTGATGGAGACGGCAAGCTCGCTGAGAGCCGCATTGTCGAAGTATTTACGGGGCTGGTGCTTGCCGGGGATGAGCTGGGTGAGAGCCAGCTTCCGAGTCTCTTCGCTGGTATTTTCAGGTGCAGCGCTGAGGAGAGAGCTGAGACCTCGGCCGAGACCGCGTTCGGGTATATTCATAGATGCCTCTTATCGTTCAGCATGGAGTGCAGTCCGGCGGCGGCAGGGAACCGCCGCCGGAGTCGGCTTTGCGCAGAGCCCGCGGCTGGTAGTTTGGCCGGCAAAGCACTGAGGGTGAATTGGTCAGGGGCGAGCCGTTTTGTGAACGACCTCGCGGGCCAGTTCAAGATAGGCTTCGGCGCCCTTGGATTTGATATCGTAATGCAGGATGGACTTGCCGTGGCTGGGAGCTTCGGAAAGTCTCACGTTGCGCGGGATGACCGTTTCGAACATATGCTTGGGGAAACAGCGTTCGGCTTCGGCCTTCACCTGACGGGCCAGCTTGTTGCGGGAATCGTACATGGTGAGCAGGACGCCGAGTATCTGCAGGTCTTTGTTCAGGCGTTTGCGCACCTGTTCATAGGTGTGCAGGAGCTTGACTATGCCTTCCAGGGCAAAGAACTCGCACTGCAGGGGGATGAGTATCTCGTGGGCCGCACAGAGCGTGTTCACAGTGATGAGGCCGAGAGAGGGCGGGCAGTCGAGGACTATGTAGTCGTACTTGTCGGCCACATGGCTGAGGAGGTCGGCAAGGTAGAACTCGCGCGCCATCTTATCCACAAGCTCTATTTCGATGCCGACAAGATCCGTACTGGAAGGCAGGAGCGTGAGGTACGGCATGGCCGTGGGCAGGAGCGTTTCTTCAATGGAAGAGGTGCCGCACAGGGCCGTATAGAGGTTGCGGAAGAGGTTTTGCTGGTCGAAGCCCAGAGAGCTCGTAGAGTTTGCCTGAGGGTCGCAGTCCACGAGGAGAACGCGGTTCTCCATGATGGCGAGAGAAGCGGAGAGATTGACCGAGGTCGTGGTCTTGCCAACACCGCCTTTCTGGTTTGCGACAGCAATGATTCTTGCCAAAACAGGCCTCCTTGTGGATGTCTTGAAAAGATTCATAACTTCCTAATTTTGGAAAATCAAGAAGTGTTTCACGTGAAACAGTGCTGGATGGGCGGGGTAAAAGGGATGTTTCACGTGAAACATAGCCCGCCGCGAGGCTTCAGGGAGAAAAAAGCCCCGCTTTTCGGCGGGGCTTGACGTTTGATGGGTGCAGCTGGAACTGCGGATGATAACAGTATCAGTGTCCGGTGATGTTATACTTCTTGAGCTTGTACTGCATGAGGCTTCGGGAGATGCCGAGGAGTTCTGCGGCGTGAGCCTGGACGAAGTCGGCACGCACCAGAGCGCGCTTGATGAGGGCAGCTTCGATGCGGTCCAGAGTGTCGGCAAGGTTCAGCTCAACGGGCAGGAGGTCGACTGCGCTCTTGAACTGGGATTCTTCACCGCGTATCTCCGGCGGCAGGTCTTCGACACCGATGACAGCACCGGGGACCATGACCATACAGCGTTCCAGCACGTTCTGGAGCTGGCGGATATTGCCGGGCCAGTCGTAGCCGGTGAGGTAGTTCTGCGCTTCCGAGCTGAAGGCCTTGACGGGGATGCCGTTGTCTTCCGCTATCTTTTCCCCGAAATGGGCGACGAGGAGCGGGATGTCCTCACGGCGTTCCCGCAGGGGCGGGATGGGGATATGGACGACGTTGAGGCGGTAGAAGAGGTCTTCGCGGAAGGTGCCTTCCTCGACCATTTTCGCCAGATCGCGGTTGGTGGCGGCCACGACGCGGATATCGACGCTGATGCTTTCCGTTCCGCCGACGCGTTCGAAAACGCGCTCCTGAAGGACTCGCAGGAGCTTGACCTGCAGATCCATGCTCAGTTCTCCTATCTCGTCAAGGAAGAGCGTGCCCTGATCCGCCTGCTCGAAGCGGCCGCGCCTGGTGGCGACGGCGCCGGTGAACGAGCCCTTTTCGTGGCCGAAAAGCTCGCTTTCCAGAACGCCGGAATTGAAAGCCATGCAGTTCACGGAGACGAAGGGGCCTTCCTTGCGGGGAGACGTGAAGTGTATGGCGCGAGCCACGAGTTCCTTGCCCGTTCCGGATTCGCCGGTGATGAGGACTGTGGAGCGGCTCAGGGCCACGCGGTCCACGATGGAGAGCGTATCGCGTATGGCCTTGGACTTGCCGATGATCTGATGCGTGCTGTAGCGCTCCTCAAGGCTTTCCTGAAGCAGTTTGTACTGCCGGTGGGCCTTGGAGAGTTCTACGGCATTATGCACGGAGAGAAGCATCTCGTCGTTGGCGAAGGGCTTGGTGATGTAGTCGAACGCTCCGTAGCGCATGGCTTCCACGGCGCTTTCGATGCTGCCGAAAGCCGTCATGATAAGGACGGGAAGGTCGGGCCAGGACTTCTTGACGCTCTGCAGGACTTCCTTGCCGCTCAGCTTGGGCATCTTCATGTCCGTTATGACGACATCGACTTCCGACTCTTCAAGGAAGTGCAGGGCCATCTCCGGGTCGTTGAGCGCGGTCACCTCGTAGCCTGCGTCCATGAGCAGGGCCTGCATGACCATGAGGTAGTTTTTTTCGTCGTCGATGACCAGAATGCGGGCGTTATCACTCATGAGGGAGTTCTTCCTTTTTTTCTGCCGGAGCAGGGAATTCGATGACGATATGCGCGCCGCCATCGGGCGCATTGGATATCTTCAGTGTGCCGCCGTGCGATTCGGCGATGGCCTGCACGATGGGGAGGCCGAGGCCTGTGCCGCTGTCCTTGGTGGTGAAGAACGGGTCTGCGGCCTTCTGGAGGGCATCTTCATTGAAACCCGGGCCTGTGTCGCGGAAACTGATGAACGTGCCGCCAGAAGCGCTCGTGCCGCCGGAAATGACTATTCTGCCCGGGCCATCCATAGCCTGATGGGCATTGGAAAGGATATTATAGAATGCGCGGTAGAGCAGGTCCATGTCGCCAAGGATGAAGAGATCGGCAGGCAGGGTGTTCTCGACTTCGACTTCAGTGCGCTGGAATTCTCCCCCGAGGAAGGCCATGGCCTTGTCGATGACATGGGACAGGCACACGCTGTCGCGGCGCGGCTGGCGCGGCCTGGCATAGTCGAGGAAGTCGTTGACTGTCGTTCCAAGCCTGCAGGATTCATCGTAGATGGCCGTGAGCATGGCCTGCGTCATGGCGTCGTCGCTCTTGTGGCGGCGCATCAGGAATTCAGAACTGGAGCGTATGATGCCCAGCGGATTGCGTATCTCATGCGCGATGGAGGCCACCATGCGGCCCATGCTGGCCAGCTTCTCGGCCTGATGGAGCTGGGCTTCGAGCTGGCGGCTGTGCGCCATCCTTTTTTCCAGGGTGACTTCCGCCTTGCGGGCCACGAAATGCAGAAGGAAGAACAGGATGAAGGTGGATACGGCAAAGCCGGCAAGGATGAGCCACTGGGAGCGGATGGCGCTGCGGTACTGACCGGTCATGTCCAGCACTATCTCAAGTACGCCGAGGACAGGGACCGGGTTGCCATGCAGGTTCAAGCCCTTGAAGTCCTTATCGACAGTGAGGGGGAAGATGGCGCGAAGGAGGAAGGTGCCGTCGTCGAGCGAGGGAAGGAGCAGGGCCTGCGGATAGGGGATGGAGGACAGCACATCGAAATGATGGGGCTTGCCTTTGAACACCTTCGGTACACCGTCGGTGAACAGGTCGGTGCGGCGCACTTCGCGGGAGTCCGTGGAGTACAGGATGGTGTAGTGGTCGTCGTAAAGGCGGACCGATTCGAGCTGCAGGCCGTGTATCTGT
Source organism: Mailhella sp. (assembly GCA_045543435.1). Classification (GTDB taxonomy): domain Bacteria; phylum Desulfobacterota; class Desulfovibrionia; order Desulfovibrionales; family Desulfovibrionaceae; genus Mailhella. Next base: position 21,418 of record JAZQMJ010000093.1, on the reverse strand, counting down.
GATTTGATGACATCGTCGAGCAGTTTGTACTGTGAAGGGTCGGCAAGGGAGACTCTGCCCGATGCGTAAGTGACGGGCAGGGTAAATTTGCGGAATATCTGACGATTCATGTTGTCCGCCAGAAGGAGTGCGTATTCCTGCTGGCTTTCTATCATGGTGCTCGTCATGGTTCGGCCGATGAAGAGCGCAAGGATGACGCTGGAGCCCAGTATGAGCACCAGTGAGATATAGGAGAAGAACTTCGCCAGATTGAACGGAAGCCTGTTGTCGGCTTGGCTCTGTCCTGCGTCTTCCATGTCGGCCTCTTTGGAGAAAGGAAGGGGGAGGCTTGGCCTCCCCCTCGTCGTTTAGAATTCCATGTTCACCGAGGGGATGTCGGTGAAGGCGGCAAGGCGGGCGGCGTCGGCTTCAGTGCCGGCCATGCCGAGGCGGGCGCGGGCCAGCTTCTTGCCGTTTTCCACGGCGGGCTGGTCCACGGGGTTGATGCCCATGAGCCAGCCGGTGAAGATGGTGGCGGCTTCGAGGAGCATCATCATCTTGCCGGCAGATTCGGCGCTGGCGTCGGCCATGTCGAGGTGCACGGTGGGCACGTCCTTTTCAGCCAGAGTGGCGCGGGTGGCGATGGTCTCGGCTTCGAGCACGTCGCCGAAGGTCTGGCCGCTGAGGTACTGCCACTGGGCGGGAACTTCGGCGGGGATGGGCAGGATGCTCTTGTCGGCAGGAGCGCTGACGAAGAGGCATATCTTGTCCTTGGGGCCGTCGAGGAACATCTGCAGCAGGGAGTGCTGGTCGGTCACGCCGGTAGCGGGGATGGGCTGGGTGCCCTTGCCGTCCTTGCCGAGGCTTTCAGCCCAGAGCTGGCAGAACCAGGGGCCGAAGGTGGACCAGGAGGGGATGTAGCAGAAGTAGATGACCTGGCTCTTGCCGGCTTCGGACATCTGGTAGGCCCAGCGGGCCAGCTTCCACGCGGGGTGGTCGAGCAGGGCTTCGGGATCCTGGGCGAGGGGACGGCCCACGCTCATGGCGCCCTTCAGCAGGCCCTTCCAGTCCATGCCCATGAACACGGCGGGGACCATGCCCACGGCGGAAAGCACGGAATAGCGGCCGCCGAGGTAGTCCGGCACGGGCATGGAGCGGATGCCGTACTTGTTCACTTCCTCGCGCAGGGGGCCCTTCACGGTGTCGGTGACCATGAAGAGGTGATCCTTCCAGGTGTCGGGAAGCATCTTCTGGAGCCAGGGCAGTACGATGAGGTACTGGGTCATGGTCTCGATGGTGCCGCCGGACTTGCTGATGACGACCACGACGGTCTCTTCAGGGGGCAGTTTGGCAAGGTGATCCTGCAGCCAGTCGGGGTCGACGTTGTCGGCGATCCAGAGGCTGGGGCCGTCGTAGCCGGGGCGGTCCTGACCGGGAGCGAAGGCGCGCTGGAGAGCGCGGGGGCCGAGGGCGGAACCGCCGATGCCCAGAAGGAGCATGTGCTTGAAGCCGCGAAGGAAGGCTTCGTGCTCTTCGAGCTGGGCGATCATCTCTTCAGCGAAGGGAAGGCCGAGGAAGGGCAGGACAGGGAGTTCCTGCTTGAGTTGTTCGATGAACTTGGCGTCATCGGAAGGCTTGTCGGCAACGCCGCCGAGCCAGGCGTGGGCCCAGTCGAGTTTGGACTGATTCATAATCACACCATCCTGAAAGAATTAATGATAAAGGGCTTCCTTCATGCGGCGCAGGGCGTCCATGAGGATCTCGTCCGCAACGGCGTAGGAGAGACGGATGCAGTTGGGGTCGCCGAAGGCTTCGCCGGGCACGCAGGCCACATGCGCCTTTTCGAGCAGATAGGTGCACATGGCGGTGGAATCGGGGATCTCAGGCGTGTAGAGCGCGCTCACGTCCGGGAAGAGGTAGAAAGCGCCGGCAGGCTTGGCGCAGACCACGCCGGGCCAGGTGGAGATCTCCGCCATGGCCATGTCGCGGCGGCGGATGAAGGACTGGCGCATCTCATCCACGCAGTCGTAGGAGCCTTCAAGCGCGGCCACGCCGGCCTTCTGGGCGATGGAGCAGATATGGGAGGTCATGTGGCCCTGAAGCTTGGAACACTGCTTGATGAGGTCTTCATGGGCGAGGGTGAAGCCCACGCGCCAGCCGGGCATGGCGAAAGCCTTGGAGAGGCCGTTGAGCACGGCTATCTTTTCGGGGAATTTCTGCCACCACTTGGCGGTGCTCACGGGCTTGCCGTCGAAGACGAGCTGGTCGTAGATTTCGTCGGCGAGGACGAAGATATCGCGCTCGAAGCACCACTGCACCATGGCGTCCACTTCTTCCTGGGAATAGACGGCGCCGGTGGGGTTCGAGGGCGTGTTCAGGATTATCATCTTCGTCTTGGGGGTGACGGCCTTCTCAAGGTCGCTGACGTCGATGTGGAAGGCGCGGGAAGAGTCGGCCTTGACCAGCACAGGATTGCCGCCGGCAAGGCGGATGAGGTCGGGGTAGCTGGTCCAGTAGGGGGCGGGCAGGAGCACGTCGTCGCCTTCGTTGAGCAGGACCATGAGCGTGTTGGCCAGAGACTGCTTGCCGCCAGTGGTGATGATGACGTTCTCAGGCTTGGAGTCGACGTCGTACATCCGCTTGAAATAATGGCAGACAGCCTGGCGGAATTCCATGATGCCGTTCACAGGCGTGTACTTGGAGAAATTCTCGTCGATGGCTTTCTTCGCCGCTTCGCAGATATGGGCGGGCGTGGGGGCATCGGGTTCGCCCACGGCCAGACTGATGACCTTTATGCCTTTGGCCTTCAGTTCAAGAGCTTTCGTGTTCACGGCGAAAGTGGCGGAAGGCGCCAGCAGTTTCATTCTTTCGGCAAATTTCATGGTTGCAGATCCTGTTGGAGATGAGCGATAAAAACCGCAGACCAGAACAAAACTCTATCAACTTCAAAGAAGGCTGTAAATTGATGAATGGCGCACTTCTGAAATATCCTGAGGGATGCCGCATCGGGCGTTTCCTCAAGCGCGAGAAACGTTTTTTCGTATCCGTGGAACTGGACGGGCAGGAAGTGCTGGCGCATACCAACAATACCGGTACTATGCTCGGCCTGCTGAGGCCGGGAGCCCCTGTACTGCTGTCCCCGGCGGCCAACTCTGAGCGCAAGCTGAAATGGACGGTGGAAGCGCTGGGGCAGGCCCGCGGGCAGGGTTTCTTCTGGGTGGGCGTGAACACCTCCATGCCCAACAGGCTCCTCACGGCATTTTTCGAAGCCGGCCTCCTGCCGTGGGCAGAAGGCTACACCGGGCTGAAGCGTGAGGCTGTGAACGGAGAGAGCCGCCTCGACGGGCTCTTCACCGGGCCGGGCCTGCCCGACCTCTGGGTGGAATGCAAGAACGTGACGCTGGTGGAAGACTGCGAGGCCGCCTTCCCCGATGCCGTGACTTCGCGCGGCGCCAAGCACCTGCAGACGCTCATGCGCCTGAAGGCCGAAGGGGCGCGTGCGGCCATGCTCTATGTCATACAGAGGCCGGACGGAAAGTGCTTCCGTGCCGCCGACTACATAGACCCCGCGTACGCCGAAGCCCTTGCCGAAGCCGCGGCCGCCGGAGTGGAGATCTACCCCGTGGTCGCGGATGTGAGCGAAGAAGGCATTTCGTACGGCGGCGTTCTCCCGTATCAGCCATGAGCAGAGTATCTCTTTGAAAAAGTGAAGCTTTTTCATAGTGCAGGCCTTCTTTCCATGAGAGGATGGCGGAAAGGAGGCGCTTATGGCGGAAATATTCGAATGCGTAAACCTGAGAACGCCCGATGGTCTTAACCTGTACCTGCGGCGGGATATCCCGCACAGGCCTCGCGGCATCGCCGTGCTCCTCCACTCTCTGGGCGAGCATGGCGGGCGCTATGGGGCGGCGGCGGAAAAACTCAGTTCTGCGGGGTACGCTGTCTATCGCTTCGATTTTCGCGGACATGGCCGGTCGGACGGGCCTCGCGGGGACGTGCAGTCCTTTCAAGACTACCTGAGCGATGTCGATGCCGCGGTCGAGCATGCCCGCAAGTCGTTCCCGGCCTTGCCGCTGTTCCTTATCGGGCACAGCATGGGCGGTCTCGTTGCCGCGGCCTATGCCGCAGAGCATCCCGGCAAAGTGGATGGCGAAGTCACCACAGGGGCGGCAGTACGGCTGATGCCTGCGCTGGACTTCCTGAAAGGCTGTTCCCGCTACAGCCACGGCGAGCGCGGCGATGAACGCTTTTCCTTCGTCATGCCGTACTGGCAGGAAGGAGGGGAGGCGGCATGGCAGGAGGACAGCTTCATGCTGGACTCCGTGACCATACGCCTTGCCGGGCGGGTGTGGATACAGGGCGCGGACTGGTTCGCTCCCCGCATGAAGGACGTGACCACGCCGCTGTTCATCCTGCACGGGGAGGAGGACTGCCTCGTCCCGCCCGAAGCCTCGAAGTGGCTCTACGAAGGCGTATCGTCGCAGGACAGGACTCTGAGCCTTTACCCGAAGCACGGGCATGCCCTGCTGGAGGAAGACAGCGGGATCCTGGACGACATCGCGGCGTGGCTCGACGCGCATGGCAGAAGAGACGTTCCCCTGGGCTGATTGCTACCAGCCGGCGGCCAGCCCGTCGCTCCTTGGGTCGGTGCCGCCCTGCATGACGCCGTTCCCGTGCAGGAGTATGGCTCCTGCATGGCCCATGATGTCGATATAATCATCAACGATATTCACAGGATGGCCGCGCCTTGCCAACTCTTCCGCAACGGAGTCCGGCACGCGGCCTTCTATTTTGACGTCGTTGGAAGGCGCGCCCCACGAGCGGCCGTAGAGCCAGCGGGGAGCGGCAATGGCTTCCTGCGGCGTCATGCCGAAGTCCACGATGCGGGTCACAAGGGCGGCCTGCGTCTGCGGCTGGCCTTCGCCGCCCATGCTCCCGTAGATGAGCCAGGGCCTGCCATCCTTGAAAAGCATGGCTGGCGTGAGCGTGTGGAAGGTGCGCTTGCCGGGCATGAGGCAGTTCACATGGTTCGGGTCGAGCGAGAAGTACGAGCCGCGGTTCTGGAGCAGTACGCCGGTGCCGCCGGGGACTATGCCGGAGCCGAAGTCGTGGAAGATGCTTTGTATGAGTGAAACGCAGTTGCCGTCTTTGTCGGCCGTGCCCAGCCATATGGTGTCGCCCTTGGGCTCGAGGAGCGGCTTCGGCCCGGAGGAGCGCGCCATGTCGATGCGGGCGGCCTGCGCTCGGCCATGCTCTTTCGAAAGCAGGCGGTCCAGCGGGATGTCCGAGAAGGCCGGGTCGGTGAGGTAGGCGTCGCGGTCGAGGAAGGCTTCCTTGGTGGCTTCGATGATGGCATGGTAGTAGTCCGCCGTGCCTTCGCCCATGGCTTTCACATCAAAATTATTGAGGATATTGAGTATCTCAAGGGCGGCCATGCCCTGTGAGTTAGGCGGGCAGTTATAGGCCTGCATGCCGCGATACTCTACGGAAATGGGAGTCTGCCAGTCGGCATGATGCTGGGCAAAGTCTTCCATGCAGAGCATGCCGCCGTTCCGAGCCATGTCGTCGGAGATGGCGCGGGCTATGCGTCCTTCATAGAACTCCCGTGCGCCGTGTTCGCTGATGAGGGAGAGCGTGCGGGCGAGGTCGGGCTGGCGCAGGATGTCGCCGACGGCAAGCGGGCCGCCGTTTTTCAGGAAGATGCGCGAGAATTCCGGGAAACGCTGGAGACAGCGGTATTCGATGTCGTCCGGGTCAGTGTCGATGGCGGTCCAGCGGGCCAGCGACGTGCTGACAGGACAGCCCTCCTGCGCATAGGCGATGGCGTCGTCGAGCAGTTCTGCCCACGATATCTTCGAGCCCAGCACGTCGCGGCTGAACCTGTGGGCTTCGTCCCAGCCGGAGACCGCGCCGGGAATGGTGTTCGCGGCCAGCCAGCCGTGGGGCGGTATCTTGGACAGCCCCTGCGAGCGGTAGAAATCTATGCTGGCTTTCCGTCCTGCGCGGCCGCTGGCGTTGAGGGCTTTCACCTCGCCGGTCCTGCCATTGCTGATGAGCCAGAAGCTGTCGCCGCCGGGGGTGCACATCTGCGGATAGACCACGGCAAGCACTGCGGCCGAGGCTATGGCGGCATCCACGGCATTGCCGCCTTTGCGCAGGATGGAAAGGCCGGCCTGCGTGGCCAGATGATGCGGCGTGGTGACCATGCCGTTCATGGCAAGGGGATTCGTTCCCAGAGAGACGGTGGCGCAGTATTTCTTTTCAGCTTCCATGGCAGGCTCCAGCAAGTTCTTTCCCCCACTGTGCCAGAAGCCGGGACATAAAAAAAGAGCCTGCCGAAGCAGACTCTTCCTTAAGTCAGACCAATCAAAAGTCTTTGAAAGATGGGAGGGGGTGCAGGGGGTGGGAAGGAAAGCTTTCTACAGAAAGTTTCCTTCCCTCCCCCTGCAAGATCCTACTCGTCTATCTCTCTCGTGTACTTGCACTTCATGTTGGGGCAGGCGATATGGCGGCCTCTTCCTCGGCCGGACTTGATGACGAGGATGGGGGAATCGCACTGCGGGCAGTGTTCGGCCACGGGCCAGTCCCACACGGCGAAGTCGCAGCTGGGGTACTGGTCGCAGGAATAGAATATCTTGCCGCGCTTGGAGCTTTTTTCCACGAGGGAGCCCTTGCCGCACTTGGGGCAGGCCACGCCCGTGGAGTAGGGAGCGGCGTAGTCGCATTCGGGGTAGTTGGAACAGCTCAGGAAGCGGCTGCCCGTGCGGGACTGCTTGAGTATGACGTCGCCGCCGCACTTGGGGCAGGTACCCACCTTCTGGTGTTCTTCCTTCGGGCGTTCCTGGGGCTGTATCTGGCCCTTTTCGTCGCGGGTGAAGTTGGTGGTGTAGCGGCAGTCGGGGTAGCCGGTGCAGGCGAGGAACTCGCCGCTCTTGCCGAACTTCACCACGAGGGGCTTGCCGCATTCGGGGCAGGGCACGTCGGTGTTGAGGCCGCCCTTGACCGGGGCCATGTTCTTGGCGGCGGCCTGCAGGGTGGGGTCGAAGTCGGCGGCGAAGTCCTTCATGAGGCTGACCCAGCCGAGATCGCCGTCGGCCACCTTGTCGAGGTTGGATTCCATCTCGGCGGTGAAGCCCACGTCCATGAGCTTGGCGAAATGGTCGCGAAGCTGGGAGCAGACCACGTTGCCGAGGTCGGTGGGGGCGAAGTGCTTGTCCTCGATGCGGACGTATTCGCGTTCCTGGATGGTGGAAATGATGGTGGCGTAGGTGGAGGGACGGCCTATGCCCAGTTCTTCCAGCTCGCGAACGAGGGAAGCTTCGGTGTAGCGCGGGGCAGGCTGGGTGAACTTCTGTTCCTTCTCCAGCTTCTGCAGGGTGACGACCTCGCCTTCCTTCAGGGGCGGCAGAGCGCAGTCTTCCTCTTCCGCGCCTTTGGGCATGATGGCGAGGAAGCCGGGGAAGAGCTGGCGTTCGCCCTTGGCCTTCCACAGGCCGGGGCCGCAGGTGAGGGCCACGGCAGTGTCGTGGAAGCGGGCAGGGGCCATCTGCGAGGCCACGAAGCGGCACCAGATGAGATTGTACAGGCGGTACTGGTCAGGGGTGAGGAATTCCTTTACGTCCTGAGGAGTGAGCGTGACATCGACAGGGCGGATGGCTTCGTGGGCGTCCTGAGCGGAGGTCTTGCCCTTGAACACGCGGCCCTTGCCGCCGGGCGCCATGTATTCCTCGCCGAAACGCTGCTGCACATATTCCGTGGCGGCCTTGCGGGCTTCGTCGGCGATACGCACGGAGTCAGTACGCATATAGGTGATGAGGGCCGTGGTGCCGCGTTCGCCGAGCTCGATGCCTTCGTAGAGGCGCTGGGCCGTGGACATGGTGCGCTTGGAGGTGAAGCCTATGCGCTGGTTGGCCGTCTGCTGGAGCGTGGACGTGGTGAACGGAGGAAGGGGATTGCGGGCGCGTTCCTTCTCTTCCACCTGGGAGACCACGAAGGGCTGCCCGGCCATAGCCTGTTCCATGGCGTCGGCCGCGGCCTTGTTGGCGATGAGTATCTTCTTCGGGCCGGGCTCTCTGTCGCCGGAGAGGGCTTTGAGCGTCTTGGCGAAATTCGTTTCTATCTTGACCAGTTCGGCCTTGAAGGAGGGAGGGACGGCGCCGGCGAGCAGGGCGCGGAAGGTCCAGAATTCTTCAGGCACGAAGGCGAGGCGTTCCTCTTCGCGTTCCACGATGAGGCGCAGAGCCACGGACTGCACGCGGCCGGCAGAGATGCCGCGCTTCACAGTCTTCCAGAGCAGGGGCGAGATCTTGTAGCCCACGAGGCGGTCGAGCACGCGGCGGGCCTGCTGGGCGTCGAAGAGGTGGGGATTGATGTCGTGGGCGTCTTCAAGGGCGGCCTTCACGGCGCGGGCCGTGATCTCGTTGAACTGGATACGCTTGATATCCTTGGCCTTGTTCTTGATGACTTCGGCGATGTGCCAGGCAATGGCTTCACCTTCGCGGTCAGGGTCGGGCGCGAGGAAGACAGTGTCGGCCTTGGAAGCGGCTTCCTGCAGGTCCTTCACGACCTTTTCCTTGCCCTTGATGATCTCATACTGAGGGGCGAAGTCGCGGGATTCGTCCACGCCGATGGAGCGCGTGGGGAGATCGCGGATGTGGCCGACGCTGGCCTGCACCATGTACTTGCTGCCCAGGAATTTCTTGATGGTCTTCACCTTGGCCGGTGATTCCACGATGATGAGATCTTTGCCCATAGTCGTCTCGCAAAAGGTATTTCACAGCAGGATGAACCTGTCGTTGCACAGGAACATACGGCAAAAAGGGCAAGCGTCAAGACCTGAGCCGGGATTTTTCGCGTCAGCCCCGGAGTTCGGCCTGCTCGCCGTCCGTGAAGAAGATGCGTTCCGGCCCAAGGCCCAGAGCCGCCCAGCGGTGCTTGAGCGAAGCTCTTTCGCCGTACATGAAGCCCTGGCAGGAGCGCGGCAGGAGAAGGGCCTGAGGGGCGCGGCCGAGCTTTTGCATGGCGTCCTGCACGGAGACGAGCAGGGCTTCGGCCTGGATGAGCGCACCCAGCGCCGGGTGGCGCGGCCCGGCAAGCACGGCGGCGTCGAAAGCGGGCTCAGGGGCGACGGAAAGGCGTATCACCGGCACTTTTTCCTGCCATGCCCGGGCAAGGGCGCGGCCGAGGGTGGCCACGGTCTCTTCAAGGCTCCAGGGGGAATAGCGGCCTTCTTCCAGCCACCGGGCCAGCACTGTTCCAGCCGGGACGAGGCAGGGATAGAAACGCAGGCAGGAGGGATGGAGGGCGAGGGCCTGCTCTGCATCCTTAATAAAGACCTCGGGCGAGGAGCCGGGCATGCCGGGCAGAAGCTGTATGCCGAGTTCGAAGCCGGCCTCCTGCACCATGCGGCAGGCGCGGAGTGCCGTGCCTCCGTCGTAGCCCCGGCGGGAGGCGGCGAGGGCCGCCGAGTCGAAGCTCTGTATGCCCAGTTCGATGAGGTCTATGCCGTGGGCTTCCAGCTCGTCGAATATGGCAGGCGAAAGGGCGTCGGGGCGAGTGGAGCACCGGGCATGGGTGACGCGCCCGGCCTCGCGGAGCCTGTCCAGCATGGCGAGGCAGGCCTGGCGTTCTTCAGCGGGCAGGGCCGTGAAGGTGCCGCCGTAGAAGGCAAGCTCGCGGGAACGGCCTTCCGAGCAGGGGGGAAGAGCCATGAGAGAGCTTTCCGTTTCCGCGAGGATGGGGGCGAGCCCGCCGGAAATGTCAGTCCCGGTCTGCCTGTCCTGGGCGCAGTAGACGCAGTGCATGGGACAGCCGGAGAAGGGCAGGAACACCGGATGGACGCTTTTGGCACGTTTCTGCCGCGTTCCGACCTCGAAGGCGGCAGAACTGTCGACATTCTGCGGTGTTTCTGAAGAGAAATATTTTTGCATTTTTTGCATCTCGCTGGGAAAAGCTCTTGATGTTCTAATCGCTTGGCTCTAGAATGACAAGGCGTAACTTTTTATTCCGAGGGATAGAAAGACGCAGGAGGTTCTGTTTCATGACTGATGCTAATTGCATTTTCTGCCGCATTGCCAAAGGGGAGATCCCCTGTTCCAAAGTCTACGAAGACGACAATGTGCTGGCTTTTCTCGATCTGGCCCCCGTCCATCACGGGCATACTCTGGTGATACCCAAGAGCCATCATAAAGATATGCTCGAAGTTCCCAGCGAACTGGGTTCTGCGGTGTTCGCCGCGCTTCAGAAGGTAGCCGCCGCCGTGATGAAGGCCACGGGCGCTCAGGGCTTCAATGTCATGCAGAACAATGGCCTCGCCGCCGGGCAGACTGTGTTCCACATCCACTGGCACATCATCCCCCGTTTCGAGGATGACGGCCTCAATATGTGGGAACAGGGCAGCTACGCCGACATGGCGGAAATGCAGGCCATGGCCGCCAAGGTGGCCTCTTACTTGGAAAATTGATCAGTCTTCGGGACTGCAGGAGGAGAATACATGAATAAGGCGCTCACTAAGGCCGATATCGTCGAAGCAGTGTACAACGATAAGGCGCTCAGCTTCAACCGTGCTGAAGTGAAGAACATCGTTGAGAACCTGCTCGTGCTGATGAAGCAGGCCATCAAGAAGGATGACACTCTTCTGATCAGCGGCTTCGGCAAGTTCGAAGCCTACGACAAGAATGCCCGCAAGGGCCGCAATCCCCAGACTGACGAATCCATCACTCTGCCTCCTCGCAAGGTCGTGGTGTTCCGCCTGTCCCGCAAGTTCCGCGTCGAACTCAACGGCGGCGAAGAAGAATAGGCATCGCGGCGTAACAGCCTGATGTTGTTCAGAGATGAGATAAGGCCTGCTTCTGCGGGCCTTTTTTCGTGCCCGAAGCTGTTTTCCCGGAGCAGGGAAATGCCTGGCTTGCCGGGCTTTGCCCCTCTGCCTTCTGTACGAGGCTTTTTTTTTGCGCTATAGCAGGGGCGTATGCCGCTGTTCTCCAGAACGCGCATCCATGTTCTGCAATCTGAGCCCTGTGAGGGATATCATGTCTGTTCCTGTCCTCGATTCTGCCGCCTGGGTCGAAAAGCTCATGGCCCTGCCGCGTGAAGGCGCGCGCCAGGTGACGGCCTTCTATGAGCATCGCATGGGAGCCATCTGTACGGATGCCCGCTGTCTCCTCGTTCCGCTGGACGACCATATGGTACACAGAGGCGACGCCATTTTCGAAAGCATCACGCTCCTTCAGGGCCGCGTGCTCCAGATAGACGCCCACCTTGCCCGTATGCGCGGCTCTTCCGAAAAGCTTGAGCTTGCTCCGCCTGTTTCCTGGGAAGAGATGCGGGAGATAATCATCGAAGTGGCCCGCGTGGGCGGCGCACCCTACGGCGGCATCAAGGTCCTGCTCGGCCGTGGTGAAGGCGGCCTCGGCATAGACCCGAAGGACTGCCCGAAGAGCAGCCTGTACATCATCGCCACCAAGAGCTCGGCGAAGCCCGAATCCTTCTGGGAAAAGGGCATCACCGCCGCGAAGAGCGCCATCCCCGCCAAGCAGGAATGGATAGCCCGCATCAAGTCCACCAACTACCTTGCCAATGCCCTCATGGCCAAGGAAGCCCGCGAGATGGGCGTGGACGTGACCTTCTCCTTCGACGAGGACGGCTTCCTCGCCGAGGCGGCCATCGCCAACGCCGCCATGGTGGACAAGCAGGGCCGCCTGCTCCTGCCTGAGTTCCGCCATGTGCTCCCCGGTACCACCGCTCTGCGGGCCGCGGAGCTGGCGAAAGCCTTCATGCCTGTGGTTCTCACTGATATAACTGAAGAAATACTGGAAGATGCTGCCGAGATACTGGTACTTGGTACTACATGCGAGTGCGTGGCGGTCACGCACTACAACGGCAAGCCTGTAGGCAACGGACGCCCTGGTCCCATAGCGGACAGACTGAGGCATCTTCTGCATGACGCTCTTGTGACCGGAGGCGTGCCGTTCCTCGAATGATCAACCAAGTGAGGAACTCATGCACATCAAAACTCTGCTCACCGCTCTTTTCTGCGCCATGCTCCTGAGCCCCGCCGTCTCCCTCGGCGCCGAAGAAGCCGCCAAGGCCAAGCCTGCCGCCAAAGAGACCGTGGCCGATACCCCCTTCGTGATCGTCGCCCCCAGCGAAGAGATCATCGTGTCCTTCCCGCTCTTTGAGGTCGAGCGCGGCGTCGTCGACAGCATCGACGCCAAGAACAGCATGTTCACCCTCAAGGAAAAGGACGGCACCCTGACCAAGATCAAGGTGACGGACAACACCCTCATCGAGAACGTGTACGCCGACATCTTCACCTGGGAGTCCAAGAAGGGCATCAATGACCTGAAGAAGGGCGACAAGGTCCGCGCCCGCGTCTTCCCCGGCGACAGCGGCCAGCCTTCCTCTGCCATGTCCCTGGATGTGTATAAGTTCTAGTCAGTTTTTGCGGGGGAAATAATTTCCCCCACACCCCCATGATTCGAGAGGCCGATGCCGCTGGAACAGTGTTCCATCAGCATTGGCCTCTCGCTATGTGCGTGCAGATGATTTTCGCAGGACTGATTAAAAGTCTTTGAAGGATGGGATGGGGTTCGGGGAAGGGAAGGAAAGCTTTCTCCAGAAAGTTTCCTTTCCTTCCCCGTAAACATTCATCCTAAAAAAGGCACAGCACGAACATGCAGAACCACAGGGCGGCGTTGAGGGCCAGCATGAGGAACACCGCGGCGGAGGCCATGTCCTTGGCATGCTTGACGTGGATATTGTAGTCCGTGGTGATGAGGTTGAGGGCTTCTTCGATGGCCGTGTTCAGGAGTTCGGCCATCATGACGAGGAGCCATGCGCCTATGCCTATGAGCCAGGTGCTGACGGGCTTGCCGTACACGCCTAGCAGGACGATGAGCAGGGCGAGTATGGCCGCTTCCTGCCGGAAGGCGAGGCTCAGGCGAAGACCGGTGGCAAGGCCGGCCAGAGAGTAGCCCGCGGCCTTGAAGATATGGAAGAAGCCTTCCTTGAATTTTTCCTTGTCCATGGAGAGACCCTTAGTTGGTATGGCCGCCCAGTTCGAAGGAGGTGATGCCGCCGCCCTGGCCGTTGGCCTTGGGGCATTCCTTGCGCAGGTAGCAGATATCGCAGGCGCCGCGGAAGGGGTAGGGGGTGAGCACGCTGTACTTGGGCAGGATGGAGTGGGTCTCTTCCTGATAGTCGAGGCCTTCGGCTTCGAGGGCTTCGCAGAGCAGGGCGGTGGGCTGGGGAGCGGGGGCGCAGCCGGCTTCTTCCACTTCGGGGAGGAGCTGGTACACGGCGCACTGGATCATGGTCTGGGCGAGGGCGCTCATGCGGTAGCCGTATTCGGCGGACTTGGCGCGTTCGGCGTCCACTTCGTCTTCGACTTCAGGGTCGAGCCAGAGGGCGAGGTAGCGGCCCTTGCCGGTCTCGAGCTTGATGGCGTGGAGCTTGGGGAGCCAGCGTTCCCAGGTGTCGGCCATTTCTTCGAGGACTCTGCCGCCGAGGCGAGTCTCGGAGAGGAGACCGAGCATGAGTTCGAAGTCGAAAATGGGGCGGACCTGAAGTACTTCCTTGGTATGGTTGCTCATAGTATATCCTTATGGAAGGGGGATGATATCGTGGAAGCGCGGTCGAGCCGGAGGCGCACCGCAATGTTTCAGTTTGACTTGCCAAGGCCGTTCCGTCAAGTGCCGGCTTGGGGAGCGGAGAAGTTCCTTTACTTGCCGTGCAAGGAGGGATAAGGTAACGATGTCAAGCCTGTGCCGCCTGAAGCGGGCAGGGAAATGCCGAAGAGGTCCTTATGAGCCAGATGAAATATCCCAGCCGTGTGCGCTATGAATACAGCCAGGATCCTTCTGCCCGCCTGCAGTACACGCATGGCGTGTGGGGCGGTATCAACCCCCAGGGCGAGATAGAAGTGAACTTCTATGTGGAGAGCGACAAGCTCCCCTCCTTCTCCGAGCGCCCTGTGGAGCCGGACGGTGCCTTCGGTGCCGAAGTCGTGCCCTTCGATGAAGAGGAGCGCGTCATTTCCCGCCATATCCATTCCCGCGTGCTGTTCAACTACCACACCGCCCGCGCCCTTATGGAATGGCTCGAAGAGAAGATAGAGACCCTCGAGCTTGAAGACAGCGCCAACTTCAACCCTGAAGACGGCTCCCGTGAGGTACAGCAGTAATGCCCCGCAAGAATCGCTATCAGATAGGCGGCGAGGAAGAAGAATACAGGCCGAGCCGCTCGCAGAAGAAGCGCGACAGCGCCGCCCTGCAGACCGTGGGTGAGAAGCTGGCCAAGATAGCCCCCGCCAAGCGCGCCCGCCTGCCCCTTTCCCCCGACCTCAAGGAAGGCTTCGACGAATACGACCGCCTTTCCGGCTACGAGGCCAAGCGCCGCCAGCTCCAGTACATAGGCCGCCTCATGCGCGAAGCGCAGGAAGAGGGCACTCTCCAGCCCGTTCTGGACGCTCTGGCCATCATGGAATAGGCTCAGAAGAAAAATTTACGAAAAATAGAAAATTCTGCTTGACGGGCAGGCCTGATTCTGGCAATGTCCTTTCTGCAACGGGGTTGTAGCTCAGTTGGGAGAGCGCTTGAATGGCATTCAAGAGGCCAAGAGTTCAATTCTCTTCAGCTCCACCAGAATTTCAGATCGCGAGAAATCGCGAGCCTCTTCTTTTATCCAGGGTTCGTGGTCCAGCCATGAGCCCTTTTTCGTTGGGAGGATGCGCGTGAACGATACGTTCTGGCGAGGTTTGGCCTACTGCGTGACCGCGGCTCTGGCATGGGCTCTCCTCGGGCCCGTGTCCCGCATATGCTTTGCCGAAGGCATGGAGCCTTCGTCCGTAGCCTTCTGGCGCATGCTCATTTCCGGCATCTGCTTCACTGTGCATGCTCTCGTGAGCGGCGGCCTCAGGCCGGGCAGGCGCGATCTCGGATGCATGATCTTCTTCGGTGCGGTCTTCGTCACCGCGTTCATCATCTGCTTCCAGGTCTCCGTGCAGAAGAGCGGCAGTGCGCTGGCCATCATCCTGCTCTGTTCTGCCCCGGCATGGGTGGCCCTTTTCTCTCGCATCATCTTTGGTGAGACCATAAATCGTACCCGCCTTGCCGCACTTTTCCTCACCATGGCCGGAACTGTGCTGGTATGCCTTTCCGGCGGGAGTCTGGGCGGAGAGGTCTCCTGGATAGGCATAGGCTGCGGCCTGCTCTGCGGCTTCACATACGCGTTCCAGTTCCTGTTCTTCACATGGTGGAAGGATCGCTACTCCACGCAGGCCCTTTTTGCCATGACCTTCCTGCCTGCGGCGGCCGTACTCTTTTTCTTCACGGATTTCCGTCCGGTGACCCTGGCGGGCGCCGCTGGCGTGCTGGTGCTCAGCTTCGTTTCGTCCTATGCGGCCTATTACTGGTATGGGCAGGCCCTGCGCTACCTTTCTCCGGTGCAGGCGGCCATCATCGGCAACGTCGAGCCCGTAGTCGGCACATGGCTCTCGTGGTGGTTCTGGAACGAGGATTTCACTGCTGCGGGCTGGCTGGGATGCGTGCTCGTGCTGGCATCCATACTCATGCTTGCCGTGAGGAAATGATATCAAAGGAGAAGGCCGCCGGATCTGCATCCAGCGGCCTTCGTGTATCCATAGCCGTTGAGCCTCTGTGCGGGACCTGTTCCGCACTAAGCTCGGGTTTCAGTGCTTCTTATCTGCGGCAGAGAGCGGAGCGAGGTCCGGCGATGCGGCAGATGGTTTCTTCGACAGGATTGCTTCTGCCGGAGGGGGTGAGCTGAATTTCGCATTCGCGGCAGTACAGAGGGGAACGGAAGCCGGCGACGCGGGAGATGGTCTGTTCGACAGTGTTGCAGGTGTTCACAGGGCGGTCGATGCTGTCGCAGGAGCGGCAGTAGAGGGGAGAACGGGGGCCGACCTGGCGGTTGATGGCTTCATCAACGATAGAACACTGGTGATTGTGATGCTTACTCATATGCTGCTCCTTATAGTTTATTTCAGCGGTTAGCTTGTCGTGTGATTACAGATTAGGATATTTGGAAAAATCGTCAAATGCTGTGAAAATAGTTCTTTGGCCCTTTTGAGGGCTGGAGTGCCAATCCCTATAGGCATCCTAGGGATATCTCCTGGTAAGACATTGCAAATACGGAAAATATCCAAGGATTATCTTTGATTGACTAAACAAAGAGACGCCTGAAAAAAATTTTAACGTTCACTTTGGTGCGAGCAGGAGAGAAAAAGTCGTTGGAACGCAGAATTCCGACGACTTTTTGCATTTACGGCTTGTGCAGACTGAAACGAAGTCAGGCGAAAGCGCATATTCCTGACAGGCGACTGAGGAAAAACAGGGGGCGTATTGCAGGTGTTTCCGCCAGAATAGCCACGAAGGCAGAACTTTTTCTCAAAACTGGCGAGGGCACAGGCGTGTGCGGAAAGGTTCAAGCTTCATGCGAACGATACGAAAAAGCCGCCGATATCTTGCGATATCAGCGGCTCGAAATGGTTTCGGAGGGGCTTATGCCTTCTGGGCGTTGATCCAGGCCATGGCTTCGGGGAGGTCGAGAGTGCCTTCGTAGATGGCGCGGCCGGAAATGGCGCCCTGCAGGTTGGCTTCAACGCTCAGGGGGTACAGGGCCTTGATGTCGTCCAGCGTGGCAACGCCGCCGGCGGCCACCACGGGCACGGGGCTGACCTTGGCCAGATGGGTGAGCATGGGCAGGTTCACGCCGCACTGCGTGCCGTCGCGGGCGATGTCCGTATAGATGATGAAGGCCGTGCCGTCGTCCACGAGGCGGGGCAGGACTTCGTCGATGGTGAGCCCGGCATCGGTGACCCAGCCGCGGGTCTTGAGGCGGCCGTCCACGGCGTCGAGGGAGACGCCTATCTTACCGGGGAAGAGCTTGCAGAGGCGGGCATATTCCTTGGGGTTCTCAAGGGCCATGGTGCCGATGATGAGGCGTTCCACGCCTGCGTCGAACCACATGCGGGCGGCATCTTCGTCGCGCACGCCGCCGCCGAGCTCGATGGGTATCTCAAGGGCTTCGCTTATCTCGGAAACGAGCTTGGCGTTCACGCTCTTGCCCTGGAAGGCGCCGTCGAGGTCGATGAGGTGCAGCCATTCCGCGCCCTGCATCTGCCAGTGCATGGCGGCGGCCACGGGGTCGTCATTGTAAACGGTGGACTGGTCGGCCAGGCCCTTGTGAAGGCGGACGGCCTTGCCGCCCTGAAGATCTACTGCGGGAAAGATGATCATAAGCCCATTTCCTCCACGGCTTTGTCCATGCCTTCACCGGCAAGCTCGATATCGCTTATCCATTTGCCGCCGCGGCGGAAGAAAGAGCCTATCTTGGTGAGGTCGTTGATGAGAGCCTGCTGTTCTTCCGCGAAGTGGGTACGCTGGAGCAGGGTGTAAGGCTTGCGGGCATCGATGAGGTAGATGTCCATATTGACGGCGGCCGCAGTGATGACACCGGCTTCACTGCCTTCGCGGGCCTGAAGCTCTATGACCTGAGGCACCACTATCATGTCGGCACCGGCCTTCACGGCGCGCTCAGCCCAGGTGACGAGGGCATTGCGGCGGCCGCGTTCATCCTTGGCCATGGGGCCGTCGATGTCGGCCTGAGAAAGGAAGACGAACTTGTGCTTGCCGCTATGGAGCTTGGAGTGGAAAAGCGTGTCGAGCTCGGCAAGCTTCTTGTCGGAGATCGCTTTCTGGCCTTCCGGGATGAAACCGGAGAGCAGATCGGAGGTCTGCGTGGGCTGGGAGAAGGGGGAGACGGCCACCACCACATCGGGCATGATGAAGCGGGAGGGCTCTTCGGCCTTCTGGCAGCCGGAAAGCAGGGCGAAGCAGAGGACGGCGAGGAAAAGATGACGGAGTTTCATCAGTCGAGGCTCCCCTTGGTGCTGGGCAGGCGGTCGTTGGTGCGGCGGGCGGCCTGGGCAAGCGCGAGGCCGAGGCCCTTGGCGGCAGATTCGAGCAGGTGATGCCCGTTCTTGCCGTACTGGAACGAAATGTGGAGATTGCACTGGGCCGAGGAGGCGAAGGCCTTGTAGTACTCGCGCCACAGGTCCTTTTCCTCACCGGCCATGACGGGAGGAAGGAGCTCGTCGCCGCGGTATTCGAGCCACGGGCGGCCGGACATATCCACGGTGACATCGGCAAGGGCTTCATCCATGGGCACGCGGGCCCAGCCTACGCGGGCGATGCCCTTGCGGTCGCCAAGGGCGTCGCGGAAGGCTTTGCCGAGGCAGAGGGCCACGTCTTCGGCGGTGTGGTGGGCGTCCACATGCATGTCGCCGGTGCAGACGAGCTTGAGGTCGAAGCCGGCCCAGAAGGCGGTGAGGGTGAGCATATGGTCGAGCATGCCGAAGCCGGTGCTCACGGAAGTCTTGCCTTCGCCGTCGAGCACGAGCTCGAGGCGGACAGAGGTCTCACCAGTGGAGCGGGAAAGGGAAGCGGAGCGGATCATGCCTGTTCCTCCGTATTTTCATCGCTTTCTTCATCAGTTTCTTCGGCCTTGGCTTCCTTCTTCTTCGGGTAGGCTATGGCCGAGACATAGATGCTCACCTCATAGAGCAGGAGCATTGGCATGGCCATGAGGCACTGCGAGAACACGTCCGGCGGCGTGAGGACGGCCGCTATGATGAAGATGAACAGAATGGCGTAGCGGCGCTGGCGGCGCATGAAGTCCGGGCTGAGGATGCCGAAGCGCGAGAGGAAGTACGCGAAGAGCGGCATTTCGAAGACCACGCCGAAGGCGATGAGCAGCTTGAGCGCGAAGCCGAGGTATTCTTCCACCGAGATCATGGGGACTATGGTGTCCGTAGCGAAGCCCATGAAGAACTTGAACGCGATGGGGAAGACCATGAAGAAGCAGAAGGCCGCGCCGGCGATGAAGAAGATGGAGGAGAAGAAGGCCAGCGGCAGCACGGCGCGCTTCTCTTCCTTATACAGGCCGGGGGCGATGAAGGCCCACACCTGATAGAAGGTGATGGGGCTGGTGCCGAACAGCGAAGCCACGAGGGCCACCTTCATGTAGGTGAAGAAGGCGCCTGCGGGCGAGGTGTAGATGAGCTTGCTGCCTTCGGGGAGCTGGGCCTGAAGGGGCGCGGAGAGATAGGCGTAGAGGTATTCGGCCACGCCGTAGAAGGCCACGAAGCCGAGGATGACGATGATGACGATGCGGAACAGGCGGCGGCGCAGTTCGTTGAGGTGGCCCATGAGGCTCATGGGAGCTTCGCCTTCCTCGAATTCTTCTTCCTCGTCGTCTTCGTCCTCATCATCCTTGCGAGTGGCGGGGGCGTAGTCCTTTTCCTCGTCTTCGGGGTCGAGTTCACCGGGCTTGCGGCCGTCAGGAGCATGGAAGGCGGCGAAGGCGGGCACGTCCTTCTTTTCCTCTTCTCCATCGGAGAAAAGGTCCAGAGGGCCGTGGGGACTGCCGTCCTCGGAAACGTCATGCGGGCGGAAGGTGTCGGAATTGTCGGCGTAGAAGACGGGGTCGTTCCCCTCGGGGACAGAGTATGCTTCTTCCGCAGGCGCAGAGGCTTCTTCCTGTGCGGCTTCCGTGCTTTCGACAGGAGCTTCGGCCACGGCTTCAGGCGCGCTTTCGGCGGCTTCGGCAGAGGTGACGAGTTCCTGCTCCAGAGCTTCTTTGTTTTCCATGGAAACGCTCATGTTCAGGCCTTGTTTTCGCTTTCAGAGGCAGGGGCGGCTTCGGCAACAGTTTCAGCCTTGGCGGCCTCCGCTTCGGCCTTGGCCTTTTCGGCGGCCTTGGCGGCCTTGCGTTCCTGGGCCTTCTTCTTTTCGTCGTCGAGGGCTATCTCGGTGTTCAGCGTACGCTGGAACTCCGTGGACACGCGGCGGAATTCACCCATGGCGCGGCCTATGGTGTGGGCTATCTTGGGCAGATTCTTAGGGCCGAGGACCAGAAGGGCGACGACGAGGATGACCAGCAGTTCCATGCTGCCTATACCGAACATGATGCGCTCCTCTTTCCCGCAGGCGGCTTCGCGCCGGAGGGAAAAGGTTTGATTTCTGTGAGATGTGCTCCGCCAGCCGGATAAAGGGCGAGCGGAGAGAGTGAAGCCCAGCAAGGATAGCTTGAAAGAGGACCGCTTGCAAGACGGCGCAAGGCCCAACGGGCTGAAAGTGCAGGCTTTCGAGGGAGAAATACAGATGGTGGGAGAGGCGCAGGCCAGAAAAAAGCCCCGCCTTCGTACAAGGGACGAGGGCGGGGCCGTTTCATTCAGTCAGCGAGTGGAGCTTATTCCCACTCGATGGTGCCGACGGGCTTCGGGGTGAGGTCGTACAGCACGCGGTTCACGCCGGGCACTTCCTTGAGGATGCGGTCGGTGATGTGCTGGAGCAGGGCGAAGGGCACGTCTTCCACGGTGGCGGTCATGGCGTCCACGGTGTTCACGGCGCGGATGATGACGGGGAAGGCGTAGGTGCGCTTGCCTTCGCACACGCCCACGGAGCGGAAGTCCGGCACGGCGGTGAAGTACTGCCACACCTTGCCTTCGAGGCCGTTCTTGGCGAATTCTTCACGCAGGATGGCGTCGGACTCGCGCACGCATTCGAGGCGGTCGCGGGTGATGGCGCCGAGGCAGCGCACGCCGAGGCCGGGGCCGGGGAAGGGCTGGCGGAACACCATGCCGTCGGGCAGGCCGAGGGTCTTGCCCACGATGCGCACTTCGTCCTTGTAGAGGAGCTTCACGGGTTCGACGAGCTCGAACTGCAGGTCGTCGGGCAGGCCGCCCACGTTGTGGTGGGCCTTCACGCCGTCGCTTTCGAGGATGTCGGGGTAGATGGTGCCCTGGGCGAGGAATTCGATGCCTTCCTGCTTGCGGGCTTCTTCTTCGAACACGCGGATGAATTCAGCACCGATGATCTTGCGCTTCTGTTCGGGCTCGGCCACACCGGCCAGTTTGTCGAGGAAGCGATCCACGGCGTCCACATAGACGAGGTTGGCATTCATCTGGTTGCGGAACACTTCCACCACCTGCTCAGGCTCACCCTTGCGGAGCAGACCGTGGTTCACATGAACGCAGACGAGCTGACGGCCGATGGCCTTGATGAGCAGGGCGGCCACCACAGAGGAGTCCACACCGCCGGACAGTGCCAGCAGGACTTTCTTATCGCCGACCTGCTCGCGGATGGCCTTCACCTGTTCGTCGATGAAGGCGAGGGCAAGTTCTTCGTTGTTGATGCGCGCCATGGATTCGGGGCGAACATTGCTGGACATGTTTTTCACTCCTGAACAGGATGAAAGGTTAGGGTGCGATGAAAAACGAAGCCCTGCCCGCCGCCATGGCAGACAGGGCCGTTTTTTAGTTTTCGACCTTATAGTTGGGGGCTTCCTTGGTGATGATGACGTCGTGGACGTGGCTTTCACGCAGGCCGCTGGCGGAGATCTCCACCATCTTGGCCTT
>JAZQMJ010000092.1:0-4892 GCA_045543435.1 Mailhella sp. | reverse complement strand
TGCAAGGTGCTGAACTCGGCCAGTATCTGCGTCTGTGCGTTCAGCCTGTCTATGTGGGCTCGGGCTTGGATGCGCTCCGAGAGCGAACTCAAGCTGTTCTGCTTCAAATCGTTCGGCATAAATGCCTCCTTTGAGTCTGAGTTTTTCTTCGCTGTCGGGATCCTTCACGGATACGTAGTCTTTGCCGACACGGTGTATCTCAAGGCCCGCATCCCGCAGGGCCGCGAGTACGTCTTCACGGTTGCGGATGATTCCGTCTTCGATGAGTGCGCGCAGGTAATCATGTATCGCGTTCTTGGCATCGGCGCGTTCGTCTTTGTCTGGCTTCCTGCCCCAGCGGATGAGCCGCGCTCTGTGCAGATCGGCATGGTCGGGAGTGTGGATACGAGCTCTCGCCGGATCGTCCGGACTTGCCCAGCCTTCCGTGATGTTCAGCAGGTCGCGGAAAATATCGAAGGCTTTCTGCCAGCCGGGAGGACATGGATTGAACGCCTTTCCGCTCCCGAGTTCCACGCGCGGGATGACAAAATGCAGTTCCGGATGCCCTGCGTGTCCGTGCCGTACCCAGAGAATATTCCGCTGGTCTTCCTCCAGTCCGGCGAAGGCTACGGCCTCGAAACTGTCCATGACTTTTCTTTCCTGATCCGGCGTGACGATATCGTCGGGATGCCAGGAAAGAACGCCAGCCGTGAACTTCCATGTCGTGTCCAGCGAGTCGATGAGCCTCCGGGTAAGGACGACATTCCCTCGCAGGACCTGCGGCGGACATTCCTTTCTGCCGGGGTAATCCATCCGCACAAGGTAATGCGTGGGCGCGTGGCCTCCGCCTTTCCCGTGCGGAAATACCTTCATGTACACGGTTCGTTTTCCTCCTCGTGAAGTTCCCGTTCCAGCAGGATGAGCCGCGTGATGACTTCCACGGCCTCGGCGCGTTTCTTATAGGTATTGGCCCAGCGTGCTATCTGATTCATGTTCGATCCGATGCGGGCAAGCTGGCGGATGCGTTCTTTTTCCAAAGGCGATTGCCTCAGCCGATAGTCGAGAGCTCGCTGCCGGAGGAAGTCGGTAACGGTCTGCCCCTGCGCGGATGCCTTGCTCTCGATGAGCTTTTTTTCGTCGGGCGTGACGCGCATTTTTATCAACGCACTGCGCCTTTCTTTGTTCTCTTTCATGTCGTTTCCGCTTCTGGATTTCAGGGGTTCGAAGGGGGCTCCCTCGCCAGCCCCGTTGGTGGTGGACGCGGAGCGTGTACCCACAACGGGTAGGCTGGCTCTCGGCCATAGCCGCGAGGGGGCATCCTGCCTCGTTCTGCCTTTTCAAGATGCTTTGGAGGAGGCGTGAAGATTCGTGCCGGAGAGGGAAAAGCCTGTCTTCCGGGAAGGAATGGAAGGGTTTGGGTGAACGAAAAAACGAAAGAAGAAAAAAACGAAATAAACGAAAGAATGTTCACAGGAGCACGTCCTTTTGTTCGTTTAATTCGTCAAATTCGTTTCTTTCGTTTTCCTCCTTTTTTCGTACAGCGAGATAATGGTGGAAGGTCGGCCCTTCGGATTCTTCTGCTGAACGATGCTGATGCGGCGCTGGGATTCCATCTGCTGAAGGAGTGGTTGGAGCCTGTCGCGCGGAACGTTCCGGGAGAGAGCTGCGCTCAATTCGGATGTGGTCAGTGGACGAACGGCAAGCGCACTGAGTATTTTCGCTTCCAGCGGATCGCTCGCTTTGTCGCCGAAGATGTAGAGCGCGGAGTTCTGGGCATAGCGCCACATAGAAAGCGCCGCGCGGAGGTGCGGCTCGTCGATATGCTCCTTGCCGTCGAGCAGCGCGTAGGCCAGAGCCAGCCGGATGGTCTGCGCCTCGGCGCGGTTGATGATGCTTCCGGCGATGCCGAGATGTTCCTGAGAAAGTTCTTCGTACACGCTCTTCCAGAGGTCGAGCCCGCGCTCGGTCATGTGCATGGAACCGCATTTCTGCGCGTGGGCGATGAGCTTCCAAAGTTCACGCTGAAGCGGGGCAAGTTCCTCTTCCGGCATACGAGTGGGGAGAGGAACGAGCTTGGCTCGGCGTGCGCATATCCAGAGGAAGCGGTTGGCAAAACCGTTGAAGGCCTGCACGTCACCAAGGCAGACGGATAGTTCCTGCATAGTGATGTGGGTGAGGATGTTGATGTGCGCTCCGCGCACGGAGATGGGATTGTTCTTAGTGAGCGGTGCGTATTCGCCGGAGTCCCAGAAACAGCGGATACCCATAGAAAGGGTGTTGCCTTCGCGCTTGGTGCAGGAAAGACCGCTGGCAAATTCTTCATCAAGAATGATGAGCCGCTTGTCGTCCCTGTCGCGCAGGAGTTCGTTGGGATTGTTCTTCTGGCGGCGCTCGCGTTCTTCATCGCTTTCGTCGCGCACAAAGTAGGCGAGACCTTCGCCAGTGGAGAGCGGGCCGCCGCTTTCTCTGGCAGGCATGGGGAGCTGCCATTCATCGAGCTGGGCGCGGTAACAGTATTCGCGTCCGAAAAGTTTGGTCACGGGATGCCGTGACGTTCCTTTTCGCGCCTTGCTGGAATTGCCGCAGATGACGGCGAAAAGGCGTGGCGGATGAACGGTTTCTCCGACATAGATGTGCGGCCCCTTCTGTGGGGCGAGTCCGTAGATTTCGGCACAGAAACGAACCAGTGCCGTGATGCAGACGGCGGCGGGATCGGCCTCGCTGTTGCGCGTGGCGAGGCGGACGAACTCACCGAGAAGTCCGGGGCAGGCCTTCATGGAAAAGGTCGGCCAGGATTTCAGTGTAAGGTCTTCCGTTTCCAGCGGAGTGGATGAGGAGCCCGCGACGGCTGAAGAGGAGGTTTCAGCCTGCGATGGGAGTCCGCTTGGCAGATTAAGAGCCTGGGCGAAGTCCGCAGGCATGAGCGCGTTTTGCAGGCAGTCATGCAGAGAAAGCTCAGCCGGTTTTTTATCGGCAAGATCCCACGATTCAGGAAGAGAACGCGGCGGCAGAACGATGCGGACAGAGGCCGCTTTTCCATGCAGTATCTGGCTCCATTCAAGAGCGGCTTTGAAGCCGGGTTTGTCGTTGTCCGGCCAGATAACGATGTGGCGACCGCGAAGAGGAGAGGCGTCAGCTTTTCGCACAGCGTTGGAGCCTCCGCTCCAGGTGATGGGCGCGTATTCCGGGAAGAGGGCAAACGCCGCGTCAGAAGTCTTTTCTCCTTCCACCAGAAGAACGGGTGCGTCGGGCTTTTCGACAAGCGTAGGCAATCCGTAGAGCGGGCGCGGCTCAGGAAGAGCTTTCCACATCCAGCGGTGCTGACCGGCGGCATTGCGCCAGTAGCTGAGCGGCAGAACGATTTTGCTTCTGGGCGTTTCGAAGCGCACGGTGTAGGCAAGCGTTCTGTCTTTGGCATCGGAATATCGCCAGAACTGTGAGCCTCTTCCGTACTGCGGATGGTGAAACGGCGGAAGCGGAGCCTCTTCTGGAATGGGCAGTATGGGCGCGAACGAGGCAGGTTTCCGGCAGGGGCAGGAAGAGGAATTGAGAGCCGCGTGACCGTAGCGGTCAAGGAGGCGTTTGGCGGATTCGACTTGTCTAACTCCCCAGACGAGGGCGGCCAGCGCGATAATGTCGCTCCATGTTTCGCCGGTGGCGAAGTCACTGCCTATGCCGGTTTCGATATCGGTCTTGCAGGAGTTGCCTTCGCCGCCTTCTAGAGAAGCGCAGGAATATTCTTTGCCGTGCAGTCTTCCGCCGGGGAGCAGGTCGGCCACTATCTGGGCCAGCTTTGGCTGAAGGCAGCTCTTCACGTCCTGAAAGATGTTGGCAGTCATCGCTTGCTCCTGAGCTGGGGAGCAGTGTCGATGGTATGGACGGTCTGAGAGGAGAAATACGCCTCAAGATCGTTGATGTCGTAGAGGACACGACTGCCGATTTTGGAATACTTCGGCCCTTTCTTCCGGCAACGCCAGATTTCAAGCGTGTTGGGCTGAACGCCGAGGAACTTGGCCGCTTCAACGGTGGTGAGCTTCTGTGTGGGCATAGGAATCTCCTTTTTGTAGTGCTGGGTCAAACGCGATCCAGCCTGAGATTCCCCAATACGGCTCTATCAAACCGAATAAAATTTCTGCCCTTAGAAAAGGTGGAAGAAAACCTCACTTTTCTAGAGGTGACGGGCTTTGGTTTATATTTTTTTCAATAAATACAAGTTGATATGTTTTGAAATTTGATGAAGGAAATTAAGCTGATGAGGCTAGGTTGAGGGAGAAATTCTAGCTCTGGCGAGGTGCGCCACCACGGTTTATGAGTTCTTCCGGCATGTGCTCGCGGAACAGTTTGAGGTAGGCGGCGGGCACGTCGCTGAGTCCGTGCTGGTCGGCCAGTTTCTTGTAGCGTTTCTGAAGCTGGTCTTTGGTGAGCGTATGCGGTGGCGTAATTTCACGGGTGACTTCACTGGCCAGCTCTACCAGCACGGCCATGTGGGCTTCGGCATTTTCCTGACGCTTTCTCAGCTTGCCTTCACGTCCGGCAGTGGCGGTGTATTTTTCCTTCTGCTCCTTGAGCTGGAAATGGAGATCGGCCAGCTTGCGCTCCAGCGCGATGACTTCGGCGGATTTATCATCGGTGCCAGCTTCCCTGCTCCATCTGCGCCGGGCGTTTTCGAGAGCCTCCTGAACCTGGGCATAGTCACAGCAGAAGTAGGGCGAACCAAGAGCGACGTGTGCCCGATGCGGCGAGAGGTGATACATATTAAAGGTAGGGTCTTTTCGGCAGGGGATATTTTCGCCGCCTCCTTCGGGAACTCCGCCGCCAGCGTAGTAGACATCGAGGCCGTAGAAGCGAATGGCGGCGATGGCTTCCCGGTGTGTCTGTACGCCGAAGAGATGCATGGCCTCACTGAGCCGGAT
>JAZQMJ010000091.1:0-7786 GCA_045543435.1 Mailhella sp. | reverse complement strand
CGCTTGGCCTCCGACTTAGCGCGAGGCCGTGCTCTACGGGCAGGACGTGGAAGAGCATGCCGTACGCCTGCTGGCCCACGGCATGGGGCATATCATGGGCTTCGACCACAGCCCGGAGATGGACGATTTCTGCGCCTATCTGGAAGGATCCTGCCTGCCGGAAAGCGGGGAATGACGGCTGGCGGAGGCGGAATTCTTTTCTTGACGAGCCGCCTTCCGTAGTTCAAACTAACTGGTCCTTTCGCAAAGAAGAGGCTCTGCCTCACAACTTTTCATATATCGGAGTTTCTGATGGCTAACATAAAGAACGAACATCGCTGCGGCTGGGTCGCCCTCATGGGTCCGCCCAATGCCGGCAAGTCCACCCTGCTGAACGCCATGCTCGGCCAGAAGATCAGCATCGTGACTTCCAAGCCGCAGACCACCCGCAGCCGCATCGTGGGCATCATGTCCGAACCCGGCGCGCAGGTCATCTTCATGGATACCCCCGGCGTGAACCATTCCCGCCAGCAGCAGCGCGGCCACCTGAGCAAGATGATGAGCCAGGCCGCCTGGCAGAGCATGGCCGCCGCCCATGCCATCATGCTGGTGCTCGATTCCGACCTCTACATCCGCAAGCCTGAATTCCTCGACCGCGACATCAAGTCCCTGCGCGACGCTCTGGCGGATGACGATCGTCCCCAGCTCGTGGTGGTCAACAAGGTCGACCTCTTCCACGACAAGTCCAAGATGCTCCCCCTGCTGGTGAAGCTCCAGGAATATTTCCCCAAGGCCGAAGTCTTCCCCATGTCCGCCATGACCAAGGACGGCCTCGCCCAGCTGAAGCAGATCATCGCCGGCATGATGCCCGAAGGCGACGCCCAGTTCCCCGAAGACCAGCTTTCCACCGCTCCTACCCGCTTCCTCGCAGCTGAGATCGTGCGCGAGAAGGTCTTCGAACACCTCCGTCAGGAAGTGCCCTACACCACCGCTGTGGACATCGAAGCCTGGGAAGAGGATCCCGAGCGCGAGCTCACTGTCATCCACGCTGTCATCTTCGTCCAGCGTCCTTCCCACAAGGCCATGGTCATCGGCCGCGCCGGCGCTACCATCAAGGAGATCGGCACTGCCGCCCGTAAGGACATCACCGCTCTCGTCGGCGGCAAGGTGCATCTGCAGCTCTGGGTGAAGGTGAAGGACAACTGGGTGGAAGACACCGAACTCCTTCACGATCTCGGCTTCGAAGACTAAATAATGAGAGGGCGGTCTGAGTACTGCCCTTTTTTCTTGCGGCGGAACGCGAAAAGGAGCGTATGCCATGACACTTGAAGAACGCTGGCGCAGAGTGATGGAAGGCAAGGCCGAAGCCGAGAGGGGTGCAGGCCGCGAAGTCGGCTCCGTGCGCCTGCTGGCCGTTTCGAAGTTCCATCCCGCCTCGTCCATCGCCGAGCTTTTCCGCCTCGGTCAGGTGGACTTCGGCGAGAACTACATGCAGGAAGCCCGCGCCAAGCAGGCCGAGCTCGCTGACCTTGCCATACGCTGGCACGCCATAGGCCCGGTGCAGACCAACAAGGCCAAGGAAGTGGCCGGCAACTTCTCGCTCCTGCATACGCTGGGCACGGAAGCCCTTGCCCGCGCTGTGCTCCGCCGCCTGCCCGAGAACGCGGTGCAGGATGCGCTCCTTCAGGTGAACATCGGCGAAGAGCCGCAGAAGTCCGGCGTTGCGCCTTCCGACATCTTCGGCTTCGTGGAAACGCTCCTCGAAGGCGGCCTCACTGCCGAGAACGGCGCACAGCTCCGCCTGCGCGGCCTCATGTGCCTGCCGCCCAACTGCGGCGAAGGTGAGCTGGCCCGCCCGTACTTCGTGCGCCTGCGCGAACTCCGCGACGGCCTCGAATCCCGTTTCGGCCTCGAACTGCCCGAACTCTCCATGGGCATGTCCGGCGACTACCGCCAGGCCATCGAGGAAGGCGCGACCATCATCCGCGTGGGAACGGACATCTTCGGCGAACGCCCGAAGAAGGCCTAGCTCCGCCTCCAGAGTAAACGAAAGCCCTCGGCGTCATTCGGCGTCGAGGGCTTGTTTTTTTAATTAGTACGCGGGGCTAGACTTCGATGCTCATGCCGCCGGCGAGGTAATGCAGGCGTTCGCCGAGGCGTTCCTTCAGCCAGTCGAAGGGCTTCTTGCCCGTGCAGTGGCAGGTCCAGCACACGGCCTTGTGCCCGGCCAGAGCCTGCGCGGCGCGTTCCAGTTCTTCCCGGCCTGCGCCCTGCGGGTCGAGCCCCATGAAGTGGAAGCCGCCGATGAGCACGTCCGGCTCAGTCCAGCCGAGGATGTTCAGCACGCCCTTGTGGGAACAGCCGCTGATGACGACGTGCCTGCCGCTCCCGGCCTCGCGTATGCTCAGGTACTGCTCGTGGCGGAATTCATCCTGCACGGGCTGGCCTTCGCGCATCATGAGCAGGCCCTCGCCGTGGGAGGGGAAGGAGCGGGGGGCGTCGTTGAAGGAGGCGAGGGAAAGCTCGTCGTCGATGCGCAGAGCCCCGTCGGTGAGGACGAGGCGCGGGTTCCCTGCGAGTTCCGCAGGCATGCCGATAGTGCGGCCGTCCTTGTGGACGTGCTCGCCGAAGGCTTCCCTATGGACATAGACGGGAGCATGGTCGTTCAGTTCGAGGAAGCGCGCGATGCCGCCCGTGTGGTCGTAGTGCCCGTGCGAGACGAAGGCTATGTCCACGGCGGCAAGGTCTATGCCCAGTGCCTCGGCGTTGCGGGCGAAGGCGTCGGACTGCCCGGCGTCGAAGAGTATGCGGTGCTTCTCCGTCTCGATGTACAGGCTCAGGCCGTGTTCAGCCGCAAGGCGCGGGTCGGCGGCTATGTTGTCCAGAAGCATGGTCACGCGCATGGGGGCACCTTGGGGCTAGAGGGCCAGCGAACGGGCGAAGCAGGAGATGAGTATGGCGCCTGCCTGCGCGACGTTCAGGGAGTCGAAGTCGCGGCGGAAGGGTATGCACAGGCTGCATTCGCAGTGCTTGAGCACGCCGGGGCGTACGCCGCTCTCTTCGTTGCCCAGCACCAGCAGGGCAGGCAGGGGGAGCTTTTCCACCAGCGGGTCTATGCTGTCGTCCACCTTCTGGGCCGCGCAGGTCACGAAGCCGGCGTCGCGGGCGTCCTTCACGGCGCGGGAAAGGTTCACCACCTGGGTGAGGGGCAGGCGTTCCAGTGCGCCCGCGGCGGAGCGGCGTGCGCCCGGGCCGAGGAATGCGCTGTTGTGCTTGGGGAGCACGAGGCCTGCGCCGCCCATGGCGAAGAGCGTGCGGGCCAGCGTGCCTACGTTGCCGGGGTCCTGCACCTGGTCGAGGGCCACGATGAGGGGGAGCGGCGCGTGGGCGGCCTGCATGAGGAAATCCTCCCACGGCATGAAGCTGGCTTCGCGCAGGCGGGCGATGACGCCCTGATGGCCCACGCGGGCCGCCATGCGGGAGAGCACGTCGTCGCCGACGAGCTGGAAGCGTACGCCGTAGTCGCGGCAGAGGTCGAGTATGCGGTCGCTGTCGGCGCTGGCGCGGCCCTTGCGGACATAGACCACGTCCACCTTCTCAGGTTCGCGTTCCAGAAGCTCGAGTACGGGCTTGAGGCCCGGCAGTATGGTTCCGTTGTCTCTGGGCTCTTTCATCATGGGCATTTCCGCAGGCTTGGGTGAAAAATGTGCGCGGAGCGCGTATCAGGCAGATTGAATACTTACAGGAATCAAGATACTATCGAATGTTCCTTTAAGGCTGGTATCCTTCTTTTGCCGAGGATGCAAGCCATCTTCGTGGAGACATCCGATGAAAATATCCGATATGTGCCGCTTTCCCCTGCTCGGGATAGCGGCGCTCCTCATACTTTCGGGCTGTTCGATGGAACGCGTCGGCGCGCCCGAGCTCGTTCCGGCAGGCACTCCCTACAGCTCTGCCGACGTTTCGAGCATAGAGCTGAGCGAGGCCGAGAAGGCCGTGTTCAGCCGCACGGGCGTGCTGGACCGCAGGCTCGAGCCTTCCATGGAGGCCATGGTACGCTACCATTTCGTGAAGTATTCCCGCGAGAAGCGCACGACCATGCAGCACTTCCTGCGCAACTCCATGCCGTACCTGAACTATACCAAGGCCGTGTTCCGTTCCAAGGGCCTGCCCGAAGATCTGGCCTACCTCGCCTACCTTGAGAGCGGCTATAACCCGCTTGCCGTCTCTCGTTCCCGCGCCACCGGCCTGTGGCAGTTCATCTCCTCCACCGGCAAGATCTACGGACTCTCGCAGGACTGGTGGATGGACGAGCGCATGGATCCGTACCGCTCCACGCACGCCGCCGCCGATTACCTGAGCCGCCTGCACGACATCTTCCAGGACTGGCATCTGGCCGTCGCCTCCTACAACGGCGGCGAAGGCGCTGTGGGCCGCGCCCAGAAGGCCGCCCGCGCCGGAGGCCTGAACGAGCTCCTCAAGAAGAACTCCGAACTCGACCCCGCCGTACAGCTCCGCGAAGAGACTCGCCTCTATGTGCCGCGCTTCCTCGCCATACTCAAGATCATGCGCGACCCGGCGGCTCTGGACCTCAAGGCCCTTCCGCCTGACGACCAGCACCCCGTGCTCCTGCCCGTGGTCGAACTCAAGGCCAGGCCTGCCACCGACCTTGCCGAGCTTGCCCGCCGCCTCGGCATGACGTGGAAGGAATTCCTGGCCTACAACCCGCATTTCCTGCACTCCATCTCTCCTGCGAACCGCCAGGCCAGCGTCTATGTGCCTCACGCCAGGCAGGAGCAGGCCCGCAAGCTCCTGCAGAGTTCCGTGTCCGGCATAGGCTGGCGCTACTACACTGTGAAGAAGGGCGATACCATAGCCTCGGTGAGCAAGAAGACCGGCGTTCCGGCTTCCATCCTCCGTCAGCTCAACCCCGGCAAGCTCAAGCGCGGCCAGCGTCTGCGCCTGCCTGCCGGTGCGGGTTCCGTGCCTCCCTTCAAGCCTATGGTGCCCAGTTATGAGCCCGAGGCCGTGAAGGTTTCGCAGGGCGCACCTGCCGCCCTCGCCGAACTCGAGACCGGCTCTCCCGCCCAGAATGACATCCCCTCCGAATACGAAGTGCGCAAGGGCGACACCCTTTCCGGCATCGCCGCGAAGTTCGGCTGCTCCGTTAAGGATATCCAGAAGGCCAACGGCGGCGCCGACAAGGTGAAGAGCCTGCGCGCGGGGCAGGTCATCAAGCTCCCCTCCGCCGAATGGGAGGCCGAAGAGGCTCGCAAGCCCGTCGAACGCCGCACCCATAAGGTGAAGAACGGCGAAACGCTTTCCGCCATCGCGCTCAAGAACGGCTGCACTGTGAGGCAGATCTATGCCGAGAACGGCGGCGAGAAGAAGCTCCGCACGCTCCGCGTGGGCCAGGTGCTGTACCTGCCCTATACGCCGGACCAGCTCGAAGAGATAGAAAAGCGCAAAGGACTGAGGCTGAAGCAGGCCGCCGAGGCCCGCAAGGCCGCAGTGGAACGCGCCAGGGCGACGGCGGATTCCGCCCGCGAAAGGGCGATGAATGCCAGAGTCTCCACGCACACTGTGGAGAAGGGCGATTCCCTTTCCCGCATAGCCCGCAAGTACGGCACGACTGTGGCCGAGATACAGCAGGCCAACGGAGGCGCGGACAAGCTCAAGACCCTGCGCGTAGGCCAGAAGATAGTCCTGCCCGGCGCGAATCTGGCGGAAGCGGCCCCTGCCGCGGAAGTCCTTCCCGCCATTTCGGAGCCTGCGGCAGTGCCGTCTGCCCCGAAGGCCGTGCCCAGCGTCGAAGCCCCCTCCTTCCATACTGTGGAGAAAGGCGATACGCTGTACGGCATAGCCCGGAAGTACGGCGTCTCTGTGAGCGAGCTCCAGCAGGCCAACGGCGGCGCGGACAAGGTGAAGAAACTGCGCGCGGGGCAGAAGATAGCCCTGCCCGGTGCGAAGCAGGCCGAAGCCGCTCCTGTCAGCGATGCCGCGGCCGCGCTTTCCGAACTCAAGGCCGAGCAGAGCCGCGCAGTGCAGAAGCCCGCGAAGGCCGCACCTGCAAAGGCGAAGGCCGTGAAGAGCGGCCAGCCTGAGAGCTACAAGGTACAGCCCGGCGATACCATCTGGTCCATCACGCATCGCTTCGGCATGAGCGAGGCCGAGTTCAAGAAGCTCAACCCGTCTGTCAGCTCTTCGTCCCTGCGCGTAGGCTCGAGCATCAAGATCATCCGCAAGAAATAAAACCGGGGCCCCGGCCCGGAGGTGAGATATGGGATTCTTTTCCGCAGTCAAACGATTCTTTACCGGCGGCAGTGCCGCTGAGGAAAAAAAGCAGGAACAGCCTGCTGAAGAAGTGAAGGCCGAGGTGCAGGCTGAGCCCCAGCCCGAAGCCGCTGAAGAGCCTGCCGAGGCAGAAGCGGAGCCGGAAGCGGCTCCCGCCGAAGCCGCCGCTGAAGCTCCGGCCGAAGGAGTGAAGGAAGAGCCTGCCGCTCCTGCGCTTTCCGCTACGGCCATCCCTGTCGAGAAGCCCACGGCCGCGCCTGCGCCTGCCGCCGATCCTGAAGAGGAAGCCCTTTCCTTGGCCCTGCGCCAGGCCGAGCCCAAGCTCTCCGCATGGCTTTCCGTCGTCCTGAAGGACGTGGAAGAGGCCGACGACCTGCTCTGGAAGCGCCTCGGCTTCCTGCTCCGCGCCCTTGAGACTCCCGAGTCCGAAGCCTCTGCCTTCATCGAAGACTTCCGCGGCTGGCTCAAGCGCATGGACTACCGCTGGCTCGAAGACTTCCGCTCCGAACTGCAGTACCGCCTCGCCATCGCCCTCGACATGGAGGACGAAGAAGACGAGCGCGACCGCCTCTTCTCCAAGCTCCAGGCCGGCCTAGCCCGCACCACCGAACGCTTCGGCCAGGGCCTCAAGGCTCTGTTCTCCGGCCACACCGAACTGACCCCGGCCTTCTGGGACGAGATGGAAGAGCTGTTCATCATGGCGGACATGGGCGCCGAGCCCACCTTCGCCCTCGTGAAGAAGCTCAAGGACCGCGCCTCCGCCGCCGGCATCACCACGCCCGACGCCCTCATGCCCATCCTTGAAGAGGAAGTGGAAGCCATCTTCAAGACTCCCCGCCGCATCGCCGCTGTGAACGCTCCCGAGGTCATCCTCATGGTGGGCGTGAACGGCGTGGGCAAGACCACCACCATCGCCAAGCTGGCCTATCGCGCCCGCATGCAGGGCAAGAAGGTGCTCATCGCCGCGGCCGATACCTTCCGCGCCGCCGCCGTGGAACAGCTCGAAGTGTGGGCCCAGCGCATCGGCGCGGACTTCCACTCCAAGGGCATGAACGCCGACCCCGCCGCCGTGGCCTACGAGGCCATGGACAAGGCCCTCAAGGGCGGCTACGACGTCATCTTCATCGACACCGCCGGCCGCCTGCACACCAAGTCCAACCTTATGGACGAGCTCCACAAGATACGCATGGTCGTGGAACGCAAGCACCCCGGCGCGCCCCACCGCACCATTCTCGTCATCGACGCCACTACGGGCCAGAACGCCCTCCAGCAGACCAAGATGTTCAAGGATACCAGCGGCGTGAACGAGATCATCCTGACCAAGCTCGACGGCACCGCCAAGGGCGGCGTGGCCCTCGCCGTGGCCAGCCAGTTCGAACTGCCCATCACCTTCATCGGCCTCGGTGAAAAGATGGAAGACCTCCGCCCCTTCGACCCGCACGACTTCGCGCGTGCCCTGCTGGGCAAGGGGAAGGAAGAGAAGTAAGATTTGTGTGATGCGAGGGGGGGGGGG
>JAZQMJ010000090.1:0-3219 GCA_045543435.1 Mailhella sp. | reverse complement strand
ATCCACAGCCTGAAGAACTAAGGCTGGAAGCATCCATTCGCACCACAAGGCCGCCTCCGGGCGGCCTTTTTCTTTGGTCTCGCGCCAGAGCGAAGAGCGCCCCGCAAAAATAAAATATATAATTACCTATAATCATTTATTTTTAATATATTCACAGCCAAGGTTTCCCGAAGGATGCCCCAATTTCCCTGCGGGGCTATGGCAAACCATCTGTAAAGGAGAGGAGCATGCTGACAAAAGGAGCCTTAGGGAATCTCATCAATCGCTACCGGGCAGTACTGGAAAAATGCCGCCTCATGAACACGTTCGGAACGCTGGCGGCGGCCTCGATGCTCGTACTGGGCAGTGCCGGCATGGCAGAAGCCGTGGATATAGCCACGCCGATGACCCTCAGCAAAGGGGACGCCCCGCTTGAGGATGTCGTACTCGTCCCCGGCAGTACCGACAGCACCGGGCAATCGTTCATCATCGTCAAAAATGGCCAGATCACTCTGAACGGCGGCCTCGATGTTCCGGCCGAATCACAGGCCTCCATCGGCGAAGTGTCCATAGCTGAGACCGATGTGAACGGCGCCGCGGTGACCGCCTATACCATCGACAGGGCGAATTTCACGGGCATCGACTTCGAGGATAACGACAACAGCTATGGCGCGCGTTCCATCGTCAACATCCAGGCTGGCTACGATGTCCATAAGGTCATCATCAGCAACAGCGCCTTCAGCGGCATCCGTACCAATGCCACGGACTCGACAGTTCCGGGTACCAGCGGCGGCATCATCGGCTCCGGCAGCGGGGCTGACGTAGAACTGAAAAACGTCGCCTTCTCCGGCAACAGCCTCGACAATCCCTATCAGGTGCAGGGCGGCGTACTCCAGATGAACTGCGGCCATCTCACGGCCGACAGCATCACTGTTGCCAATACTCAGGTGAGCTCCGGCCATACGCTTGGCGGTGCAGTCTGCCTCTTCAACACCGAAGGCTTCACTATCGCCAATTCCGAATTCAGCGGAAACCGCGTCGATACCACCGGCTATGCCGAAGGCGGCGCGCTCTACGCCACCTACCGCTCCCAGTGGAATTACAACCAGGCCTTCGACTATGCCGTCATAGAAAACACTTCCTTTACGGACAACTCCGTCGCGTCGACCATCGAATCCGACAGCGACTACGATGTCGTCGGCGGTGCCGTGAGCCTCTACAGCGGCGTGGTGCAGAAAGAAGGCTCCACGATAAAGATGGATGCCGCCCTCACTGCCGTTTCGTTCAGCGGGAACTCCGTGACGGCCAGCGGCACCAATGCCTACGGCGGCGCGCTCGGCATGCGCAAGACGCTCAACAGCGAAAGCGACCCGTGGCCCAGCGCGACTCTGGAAAACGTGACCTTCACGAACAACGCCGCTTCCTACACGGGCTCGGAAGCAGGCAAATCCGCCATGGGCGGCGCCATCTACAACAACGCCATACTCAACCTCAAAGGCGAGAACGCCTTTACCGGCAACAGCTCTACCCATACGGGCGGCGCCATCCATAACGACGGCATCATCAATCTCGACGGCTCGAACTCGTTCAGCGGCAACAGCGCCAGGGAAGGCCGCGATATCTACAATACCGGGACCATCAACGTTATCGGCGGCATCACCACCCTCGGCGAATACGACGACGCCTACGCCGGAGCCAGCACTTCCGAACTGAACATCGACAGGGCCACCCTGGTGGCCAACGCCAGGAACTTCGTGACCATCAATGAAAACGGCACGTTCTCAGACACTTACGACATCACAGTCACGAACAGCGGCAATCTGAACCTGCGCTGGTGGGAAAACACGTTTACCTATGCCGACTATGAGGCCGTGAGCAAGGCTCTGTTCGGCGAAGGCGAAAAAGGCATACTCAACATCCTGAACGCCAGCCTCGCCAAGCTTGAGGACGGCAGCAAACTGGTCGCAGGCGGCACTGTCAGCCCCGGCGGCTCATTCGAATTCTCCACCACTCCAACGATAGTCGAAGGCAGTGAACCTGCCGCAGCTTCCGACAAAAGACTGCCTTCCGTTCCCACCGAGATCGTCACCCTCGTGGAAGCGTCCGACCCCAGTCATACGCCCGTGAGCCCCAGTTCCGTCACCATGGACGGACAGGCTCTGGCCATGAAAAGCATGGGCGTGGCCAACGGCACCCAGCCCGGTGTCGATATGAACATCACGGGAGGCTCGAACGTTACCTTCACCGGCGACCCGATGGTCGATCTGAGCGGGAACGCCATCCCCGTCGATACCAATGTGGACGGCGGCTCCACCCTGAACCTCGGCATGCCCGGCTACGAGCCTGAATCGCCTGCCGACATCCTGCTCGGCGACATGACCATAGGCGGAGGCGGTCAGGTGAACGTCTACAATTCCTCCGTGCAGAGCGGAAAGCTGGACCTGAACTCCGGCGGCACGCTGTTCCTCGACCCGTCCTACAAATCCTTCACGTCGCTGGGCAGTCCTCTTGCCGGCAATGCCATCGTCGCCAGCGGTTCCGTC
Source organism: Mailhella sp. (assembly GCA_045543435.1). Taxonomy (GTDB): domain Bacteria; phylum Desulfobacterota; class Desulfovibrionia; order Desulfovibrionales; family Desulfovibrionaceae; genus Mailhella. Next base: position 697 of record JAZQMJ010000090.1, on the reverse strand, counting down.
CTCGCCATCGGGCAGATAGACGACCTCGAAGCCCATGTGAAAAAGGCTGGCCTCAGCACTTCGGCACTCGGAAGCGGCTTCGTGGTCTCTCCCGGCAATGCCGTGCTCGCCCTCGGCGAAGGCATAGCGCTCGCCGATACCGGCGGCATCCTCGTCGATGCCGAGGCCGACAGCGTCACTTCCGTCGCGCCCAACAGCGCGACCTTCGCCAGCGGCTCGCTCTTCGTCGTGAACGCCGATGTCGTCTCCACGCCCGCCGGCGCCATCAACGCTGACGGAAGCGGCGCACTCACTGTGGCTGGCAGCGCGAAGCTCGCCATCGTGGATATCAAGGCCAACAGGGAATACACCATCGCCTCGGGATTCAGCGAGCAGGACGTGCGGGGCTGGTCCAACGTGACAGTCAACGCGCTGACCTCCGCCCAGCTATCCAGAGTCGGCGACAGCGTGGTCCTGACCACAGCCAGCAAAGACGCCGCAAAGGTCTTCCCCGGCATCATCCCCGTCTCCGGCATGAACGAGATGATAGCCAGCGGCGTCAACGCTGTGGACAGCCCCCGGGCAGGCATCCGCTTCCTGAGCCGCGCCATCGAGCCCCAGTACCTCCCGGCCTCGAATACCGTGGGTCTGGTGAACGAAGTCTCGCGCGCCTCCGTCACCGCTGGCGTACAGAACACCAGCCTGCGCATAGCCGATG